>JANOFA010000666.1:0-3810 GCA_031413355.1 Gemmatimonadota bacterium
AATAGCAGCCCAACAAAAACCAGTATGGCAAACACAAACCAAAAGCGAACATTTCCTTGAGCGGTACGTCGGCCACGACCACCTGCGCCTCACCCCGCTGGGTCATGCCGCCGACCTTGCCCCGGCGGCCGGACAGATCGCCGACCACGTTGCCGAGGAAGTCCGACGGGGTCACCACCTCGACCGCCATCACCGGCTCGAGAATCACCGGCTTGGCCATCTGCGCCGCCGCCTTGAACGCCATCGAGCCGGCGATCTTGAACGCCATTTCCGAGCTGTCGACGTCGTGGTAGCTGCCGTAGACCAGCGTCACCTTGACGTCCACGATCGGGTAGCCCGCCTGGATGCCGTTCTCCAGCGCTTCACGGATGCCGGCCTCGACCGGCTTGATGAACTCGCGCGGGATCGTGCCACCCACGATCTTGTCCACGAAGATGAAGCCTTCGCCCGTCTTCGACGGCTCCAGGTGGATGACGGCGTGGCCGTACTGGCCCTTGCCACCCGACTGCCGCACGAACTTGCCCTCGACGTTCTCCACCCGCTTGGTGATCGTCTCGCGGAAGGCCACCTGCGGCTGGCCGACGTTGGCCTCGACCTTGAACTCCCGCTTCATCCGGTCGACCAGGATCTCGAGGTGCAGTTCGCCCATCCCGGCGATGATCGTCTGGGATGTCTCGACATCGGTCCGCACCCGGAAGGTGGGATCCTCCTCCTGCAGCTTCTGCAGGGCGATCGCCAGCTTGTCCTGGTCCGCCTTGGTCTTCGGCTCGATGGCGACGTCGATGACCGGATTGGGGAACTTCATCGCCTCGAGGATGATCGGCATGTCCTCGTCGCACAGCGTGTCGCCGGTGCGGGTGTCCTTGAGGCCGATCGCCGCGCCGATGTCGCCGGCCAGCACTTCCTCGATCTCCTCGCGCTTGTTGGCGTGCATCTGCAGCAGCCGCGCGACCCGCTCCTTCTTGTTCTTCGTGGCGTTGTACACGTAGCTGCCCGCCGTGAGCTTGCCCGAGTACACCCGGAAGAATGTCAGCCGGCCGACGAACGGGTCGGTGGCGATCTTGAACGCCAGCGCCGCAAACGGCGCGTTGTCGTTCGGGATACGCTGGACCTTCTGGTCATCGTGATCCGGCGCGTGGCCCTCGATGGCCTGCACGTCCGTCGGGCACGGCAGGAAATCGATCACGCAATCCAGCAGCGCCTGCACGCCCTTGTTCTTGAACGACGCGCCGCACAGCACCGGCACGAAACCGTGCTTGATCGTCGCCCGCCGGATCGCGCCACGGATCTCGAGTTCGGTCAGCTCCCCGCCGCCGAGATACTTCTCCAGCAGCTCGTCCTCCTGCCCGATCGCCGCCTCGATGAGCTCATGGCGATACTTGGCCGCCAGCTCGCGGTACGCCTCGGGAATCGGACCCTCGGAGAACTTCTTGCCGAGCGACTCGTCGTCGAAGACGATTTCGGTCTGGCGGATCAGGTCGATGTGCCCGGTGAAGGTGTCCGAGGCGCCGACCGGCAGCTGCAGCGGATACGCGTTCTTCGTCAGGCGGTCGCGCACCATGTCGAGGCAGCGGTAGAAATTGGCCCCGATCCGGTCCATTTTGTTCGCGAAAATCAGCCGCGGCACCATGTAACGGTCGGCCTGGCGCCAGACGGTTTCCGTCTGCGGCTCCACCCCCGCCACCGAGTCCAGCAGCGTCACCGTGCCATCCAGCACCCGGAGTGACCGCTCGACTTCCGCGGTGAAGTCCACGTGCCCGGGCGTGTCGATGATGTTGATCCGGTACTCGATCTCGTCCCGGGTCCAGAAGCAGGTCGTGGCAGCGGAGGTGATGGTGATACCCCGCTCCTGTTCCTGCTCCATCCAGTCCATCGTGGCGGCACCTTCGTGGACTTCACCGATCTTGTAGTTCTTGCCGGTGTAGTACAGGATGCGCTCGGTAGTGGTGGTCTTACCGGCATCGATGTGAGCCATGATGCCGATATTCCGGTACCGGTCGAGCGGAGTGTGACGCGCCATGCTCTCTCTCAGATTCCCCGTAAGTGGCCCACGAGCACTTCGCGCCGCGACCACACCATCCATCAATCAAAAAGCGGGGCGACCAGACCCGGGATTTCCCGGCGGTGTCGCTCCGCGCACGTCCGGGTGGATCACCCGAGGACGAGGACCCTGCGGCCCCACGCGTTGTGTTGGAGGATCGGAGGTGGCTGGCGGAGTCCCGCGCTGCAGGGACCGGCCGGTCACACGACCCGGATGTGTCGATTCGCGCTGGATTTCCGCCCCGCCCACCCCAGTGTTCCGGTGGCGTGAAAAGAACCCGTTTCGCTACAGCCCGGACAAGATAACCCCGTGTCACTCCATGTCAACCGGGCCAGAATGCCGGCGGGTGGTCGGCGCCAGGCGGTTGGGCGATTGGGCGATCGGGCGATTGGGCGATTGGGCGATTGGGCGATTGGGCGGTTGGGCGATTGGGCGATTGGACGATTGGGCGGGGCGGGCCGCAAGTCAAACTAGAGAGGCCCACCGGAGCGAATCCAGTGAGCCTTGGGTATTTCTAATCGCCTGATCGCCTAATCGTCCAACCGCCTGCCAACTACCAGCGATAGTGCGCAAAGGCGCGATTGGCCTCGGCCATGCGGTGGGTGTCTTCCTTCTTCTTGAGCGCATTGCCCTCGCCCTTGGACGCCAGGATGAGTTCGGCGGCGAGACGCTCCTGCATCGTCTTCTCGGAACGGGCCCGGGCGAACTCGATCAGCCAGCGCATGGCGAGGGCCGCGCGGCGATCGGGACGCACCTCCACCGGCACCTGCAGCGATGCACCACCGACCCGGCGGCTCTTTACTTCCAGGGCGGGCTTCACGTTGTTCACGGCGGCCTTGAAGACGGTCACGCCGGGCTGGCCGGTCCGCTCTTCAATCATGTCCATCGCCGAATAGAAGATGCGCTCTGCGTTGCTCTTCTTGCCCTGGTACATGAGGCTGTTGATGAACTTTGACACGGTCTGGCTGTCGTAGCGCGGATCCGGGGGCACCGGACGGCGAACGGCCTTGTTCCGACGGCTCACTTCTTACCTCCAGCCTTCGGCGCACCCTTGCCCGCGGCCGCCCCGGCCTTCGGACGCTTGGCGCCGTACTTGGACCGGCTGCGCCGGCGATCATTGACACCGGCGGAGTCCAGCGCACCGCGGACGATATGGTAGCGCACACCCGGCAGGTCCTTGACCCGGCCGCCGCGCACGAGCACAATGGAGTGCTCCTGCAGGTTGTGGCCCTCACCGGGAATGTAGGCGATGATTTCGAACCCGTTCGTCAGGCGCACCTTGGCGACCTTCCGCAGGGCCGAATTCGGCTTCTTCGGGGTCGTGGTGTAGACGCGGGTGCAGACGCCCCGACGGAACGGATTGCTCCGCAGCGCAGGCGACTTGTCCTTGTAGACCGGCGCGGTACGTCCGTGCCGGACGAGCTGATTGATGGTCGGCATAGCCCCACAGTGTAGTACGCGTTCAAATCCCCGGGCTCGGGGAAGACGGCTAAAGTAAGGACCAGAAGGGGTTGGGTCAAGGGAACCCCCTAGGGGCCCACTCTGGCCCAGAGCGCATACCGCCCACTATGCGGGCCGAATCCGAAGAAATCACCCCGGCTGACGCGGAGATAATAGGTGCCCGCGGCGAGCGTCATGGTGATGCGGGAGCAGAAGTCGTTGATCACCGCGTCGACATCAACCGACGTGGCGATGCTGCCCTGGCCGCTGTCGAGCAGATCGAGCGTCGTGTTGAGGTCGAGCGCAAACGAACAGCGATCACCGAACCA
>JANOFA010000667.1:0-2155 GCA_031413355.1 Gemmatimonadota bacterium
GCGGTGGCCTCGATCCGGTCGGCGGTGCCATGCGCCAGGTTGGTCACCCGTTCACCCCCGGGCAGGTCATCGGCCCCCCGGTGCAGTCGGTCCGCGGCGGAGGCGAGCCCCTCGGCGGCTGCCATTCTCCGCGATTCCACCGCCCGCTCGGCCGACCGGCGCAGTCCATCCGTCTTGTCGCCCATCTTCTCCGCCGTGTCGTTCGCGCTGTCGATCATCGCGGAGGCGAGTTCGTTCGTTGTCATGACCTTCTCCTGGGAACCGATCGTGAGCGCGTCGGCGAGCAAAACAAGAGGCGCACTCGGATGCTCCCGCTGGGAGCCTCGATTGCGCCTTCATCTCGCGGAACGGTACTGTCCGACGCGACAAGGTGGTCCAGTGTATCCATGGACCTATGTCCTGCTAACACTAAGGCGGGGTCCTGCGGCACGCAAGCAGGTCATGACTCCGCGCCAGGCACCGGTTGCGGGCCACTCGTCAGCGGCATGAGACCTGACCGCTAGAGCTGACTCCGCAGCAACGCGGCGAGCTGCTCCCGGATCTTTTCCTGCTCCGGCCGGCAGCGCCATTGCTCGAACGTCACCTGGCGCGCCCGGGCGACGTCTGCGTCGAACATCCGGCCCTGCTCCATGGCAAAAGGCTCGTCGTGCACGTTCAGGTTGGCCTCGTCATTCAGCCGGAAGGAGCGATTGTCGAAATTGGTGGAGCCGACGCTGGTCCAGCACTGGTCCACGATCATGATCTTGCAGTGATACATCGTCGGCAAGTACTCGTAGATCGATGCTCCCGCTTCGAGCAGCGGACCCCAGCGCGCGCGTGAGGCGCGCCGCACTAGCGCCACGTCGGCGTGCGTGCCTGGTACGACAATCTCCACGGTGACGCCGCGCCGGCAGGCAGCCACGAGCATCTCGGTGGTCAGGTCATCCGGAACAAAATAGGCGCTCGCGATCTTGAGACTGCGCCTGGCGGCGGCCACCGACAGCAGGTACATGAGGCGAACGCTCTCGGCGCCATCGTCCGCCCCGCTCCGGAAGACCTGCGCCCGTTGCGTCCCTGCCGCGGCGAGTCGGGGGAAATAGCTTTCCTGGTGCAGCACCGCGCCGCGCGTGGAGATCCAGTGATCCATGAACGCCGCCTGCATCTGCGCCACCGCCGGCCCTTCGATCTGATAGTGCGAATCCCGCCAGTGCGCCGGGTCCTGCGCCTGACCGCGCCATTCATCCGCGATGCCGACGCCGCCGGTGAACCCGATGCGTCCATCAACGACCAGCAGCTTGCGGTGCGTGCGGTTGTTGAGTCGATCGAGCGCATACCAGCGGATGGGATGGAACTTCTCCACCTCCACCCCAGCCTCCTCCATCTCGGCGATCAGGCTGCCATCCAACTTTCCGGCGCCGAGCCAGTCCAGCATGAGATGGACCCGGACTCCGGCCCGGGCGCGCTCCGCCAGGGCGGAGGCAAACTCCCGGCCGACGTCTCCTGACCAGTAGATATAGGTTTCGAAAGTGATCGTGTCCCGCGCTCCGCGAATCGCCGAGAGCATGGCCGCAAAGATCGCATCGCCGTTGTGCAGCGCCGTGACCTGGTTGCCATCGATCAGCGCCGGTCCGAGGAGCGAGCCGAGCACGCGGCTGAACTGCGGCTGGCCGGGGTCATATGCGTGACCGATCGGCAGCTCAATCTTCTTTTCGCTGGACTGCAGATTGACCAGGACGACCAGCGCGATCAGTACGACCAGCGCGCCGCCGATGATCAGCAGGACTGTCACGGCTTTCGCTCCCCGGCTGGACAGTGGTGATCGATCAGTGGCAGGGCCGAACGATTCCGCCGCCCGTTCCGTGAAGACTCGCCGTGCCGCGGAGGACAGGTGTGGCTCGGGCCACGGTGCAACACCGCTCGACCTAGCGGAACAGGTTGAAATGACCCAGCAGCCACCAGAGCACCAGGAAGATGAGGATGGTGCTGATGCAGCCGCCGCCCAGCTTGTTTGCACCCCACCCCGCGGCGAGCCCGCGCAGTACCTTGCTCATGCAGCCTCCTCCGTATCGTGCGACATGTCATTCTCCCATGAGTGAACCCGATGAAGCGGTTGTGGAACGCGGGTGCGGTGCGCCAGCTAGCCGTGCGGCTTCGGGTGCGCCCGAGGTGCGACGAT
>JANOFA010000668.1:0-2885 GCA_031413355.1 Gemmatimonadota bacterium
CTCGAGCATCACCGCGACCGTATGGCAGCGACGCCGTCCATCCTGCCAACCACCGGCTGGCTCTCCAGCGCCTTCAGCGCAATGCGCGAACACCCGGTGCTGCATATGGCGCGACCGCATGAGGGGATCGATGTCTCGGCACCGATGGGCACCCCGATCCAGTCGCCGGCCGCGGGACGCGTCGTCAAGACCGGGTGGGAGTCGGGCTATGGCAATGTGATCGTGATCAGTCACGGCTTCGGGCTCGAAACCAAGTTCGCCCACTGTTCCAGGCTGCTCGCGCGTACCGGCCAGCAGGTCGCCCGCGGCGAAGTGATCGCCCAGGTTGGCAATACGGGCCTCGCCACTGGCCCGCACCTGCACTACGAGGTGCGCGTCAACGGCAAGCCGGTCGACCCGCTGCGGTATGTGCTGCCGGCTGCAGTGGTGGACTAGTAGGGAGTAGGGAGTAGGGAGTAGGGAGTAGGGAACTGGAGATCGACCAGGATACGTGAGCCCCCGGAGATATTGTCCCCGAGGGCTCAGGCATTCTCGTCGAATTCTTGCTTGCTCCTCCCTACCGCCGACTCCCTACTCCCTCAATTGAACTTCACCGCCGGCGGCTCATCCGTCCCATCCTTGGCCTGGAAGTACGCCCGCGGTGTCCCGTGGCCGAACATCTTGGCGGTCAGGTTTTGCGGGAAGGTGCGGATGTAGGCGTTGAACTGATTGACCGCCTCGTTGTAGTCCTGCCGCGCCGTGGCGATCCGGTTTTCCGTGCCGGTCAGCTCATCCTGCAGGGCACGGAAGTTGGCGTCCGACTTGAGCTGTGGATAGTTCTCCGAGATTGCCAGCAACCGGCCGAGCGGGGCGTTGAGCGCCTGATTCGCTGTGGCCATCTCCTCGAGGTTGCCGCTCTGCACCGAGCCGGCGAGCTTGGCGCGTGCCTCGGCGACTTCGATGAAGATCGATGACTCCTGCTTGGCGTAGCCCTTGACGGTCTCGACCAGATTCGGAATCAGGTCCGCCCGCCGCTGCAGCTGTGCCGCGATCTGCCCCTGGGCCTTGTTCACCTGTTCATCCAGTGACTGGATCTGGTTGTAGCCGCAGCCGCTGGCCGTGACGGCAAGGGCGACGACGAACCAGAGACGAAATGACCGCATCATGCCCGTTCTCCGTGCTGATAGTGATCCACAAAGCGCGCCGCCGACTCGACGGCCGCAAGATAGTCCTGCCACTGCCCTGCCGTACACCGCCACGCACTGTCCCCGCGATTGCTCACGACTCGTCCGATCGCATCGGCGGGAAAGCCGGTGACCCGTGCCGCGGCGGCGATCAGCGCGGTCGGCTCCACCGGGGGGGTCTCTCCCACCAGGAGCACGACGCCGCGGCACAGAAGCATGATGGATCCCGCACTCCGCCGCAGCAGCTCGCTCATCTGGTCGATGTCCTCTCCGGCCACCGCCCATGCCTGCCTGAGGCGCATCAGCTTCCCGCGTAGCTCCCGCTCCACCGCCGCACGAAGATCGTGAGGCCGTACCACCAGTCCCAGGAGGGGATCGATACCCCGCAGCACCTCGTAGCAGGTGTGCATCTCGGCGAGCTCGAGCGGGTAGGCATCGGCGGAACGACTCCACTCGGCCTCGGTGAAGATCAGCGGCAGTCCGCCGGCTTCCTCCTGCCACCGGCGGAACGCCGGACCGGCCGCGCGCAATAGCTCCGGCGTGATCGCCGGCAGGACAAGCAGGACGTTGATATCGGACCAGCCGGGGATATGCTGCCCCCGCGCCGCCGACCCAAACAGCACCGCCGCGTACCCTGCCGGCCAGACCCGGTCCAGCTCGCCGATGAACTGGTCCACCCGCTGCTTCACATGGGGCATCATCACCTCAGAAGCTCCTTCCGGCGCCACCGCCACTGAATCCACCGCCGCCGCCAAACCCACCGAAGCCACCACCGCCGCCGCCGCCACCGAAACCACCTCCACCACCCCAGCCACCCCCGCCCCATCCACCCATGTACGGTCCGGCACCCCGGGGTCCGCGGCGTCCCCTGCGCCCACCGACGGACTGCTTGGAGATCGCAGACAGGACCATGAAGATCACGACGATGATGAAGAAGATCACCAGCGGGTTGATCGCCTCACCGCCGCCACTATTGCTCCGGAATGGATCCGCCGCCGAGAGGACTGAGTCGGTGACGCCAAACCCCTTCGCCACGGTGGAGGCAACAGCCTGGGTACCCAGCAGCAGTGCCGACCCGTACCGCTGTTCGCGCAGGTCGGGGATCATGAGGTCGAGGATGCGCCCGGTGGTCGCGTCGGTGACGATGCCTTCCACCCCGCGTCCGGTGGAAAGGTAGAGCTCGCCTTTATGATCCGCCGTCCGCGGTACGACCAGCAGGACCAGGCCGGCATTGCGGGCCGAGTCGCCGATGGCCCCCTTGGCCCCGACCCCCCAAGCCCGCCCGATCGCGAGCGCGACGTCGCCAGGGGCACGGTCATCGATGGTCGGCAGCGTCACGACGGCGAGCTCTGCCCCGGTGGCGCTCCGGAGCCGCGCGCCCAGGTCATTGATCTCGCGCGCGGTCGATGCATCCACCAGCCCGGCCACGTCGGTCAGATAGTCGGCCGGCCGGTCGGGGAAGAGTGACGTCACCGGCCCGCCGGCCTGGGCCGCCAGCAGCGCCGGGATGAGTTGTAGCAGCCCGAGGGCACGGGTAGCTTTCCGCCACCCGAGCCCGAGCCAACCGCCCGTGAATCGCTGGTCCCCGCTGCTGTTCCTCATCCTGGCTGCCTGCAGTCGGCGTGAGGTGAAGATCGAAGTCGTCATTCCTGGTCCCGACTCCGTTGATGCGCCGGTGGCGCGACTGGGGCTGGTAGCGCTGCCCTATGATCGCGACAGCGT
>JANOFA010000669.1:0-1359 GCA_031413355.1 Gemmatimonadota bacterium
CCTCCGCCTGGTGGCTGGGACGAAGCTGTCTGCTCGGCTTCGGGGCACGGTCCCAGACCCCGGCGAATATCCTTCGTCAGAAAGAGTGCGTGCTTAACCTCCCATCGGTGGATCAGGTAGCGGCGGTCAATCGACTCGCGCGGACCACCGGCTCAACTCCAGTCCCGCCGCACAAGGTGGCGATGGGTTACCGCCATGAACGCGACAAGTTTGCCGTGGCGGGGCTGACGCCGATCGCATCGGAGTGTGTGGGCCCGCCCCGGGTGGTGGAATGTCCGGTGCAGATGGAGGCGGTGCTGGAGGAGAGACATCCGCTGGCTGCAGGCGATTCCGACCGCCGGGGTCATCTCGTCGCCCTGGAGGTCCGTATCATCAGGATCCATGTGGCAGACGACATCCGCATGGCTGGCCACACCGATCGTATCGACCCGGAGCGGTGGCGGCCACTTATCATGAGTTTCTGCCAGTTTTTCGGGCTGGGCGGCGTTGTCCATCCGTCGACTCTCGGGGAAATCCCCGAATCGGCGTACCGGCACCGTCGCCCTGCGGCGCCAATGATGATCGAATCCCGCGCCTCCTGATACGCTCCGTGCCTGGTCAGCCTGAGCGCAGCAGACGCGTCAGCATGCGGTCCAAGGCGGACGCGAAGGCCTGTCTGGCCCGGGCATCAAACGGCGGGGGGCCCCCGGTATCCACCCCGGCCCCGCGGAGCTGATCCATGAAATCCCGGACCGACAGCCGTTCCCCGATGGTTTCGGAAGTATGCTCCTCCCCGCGCGGATCGAGTACCGCGACCCCCATCGGCACGAGCAGCGCGGCGAGGGGAATGTCCTGGGTGACCACCAGGTCGCCAGCTGCCGCGTGAGCCGTGATGTGCTGATCGGCGACGTCGGGACCACCATCCACCCAGACCGCGGAGACCATCGGGTTCCCGGCGGGCGGCTGCAGCCGGAGGTTGGCGACCAGGATCACAGGCACGGATAGTCGCTTCGCGGCGCGGAAGACGATCTCCTTCACGTCACGGGGCGCGGCGTCGGCATCAATCCAGATTTTCAGGAGTTGCTCGACCGGGAGGAGGTTGGGCCCCGACGCCCAGCCGCTGCCGCCGGGCGGGCTGGCGTCAGAGCGATTTCGCCATGCAAATGCTGGCGGGCGCTCCCGCATACTCACCGTAGGCGGGGATCAGGGCGAATCCGGAGTGCGCATAGAGCGCGAGCGCGGCGGATTGCAGCGGACCAGTCTCGAGCAGCAGCCGGCGGGCGCCGAGATGGCGGGCCTCCGCCTCGAGTGCGGCCAGGAGTTGATGACCGATCCCTCTGCCTCGGCCGTCAGGGGTGACGTACATCCGCTTGAGTTCCG
>JANOFA010000670.1:0-4065 GCA_031413355.1 Gemmatimonadota bacterium
TCCGAACTGTTGCTCTACTGCGGCCCGGGCCCGCCGCATCAGGGCACGGACGTCCGCCGCCGTGGCGCCGCCAGTATTCACGAAGTAGTTCGCGTGCATCGGAGAAATCTCCGCACCGCCCTCCCGCGCCCCCTTGAGGCCCACCGCGTCGATGAGCTGGCCCGCCGTCCGGGGGCCGTCCCGCTGCTCCCAGCTCGGCCCACCCGGATTGCGGAACACGCTGCCGCAGCACGGTTGGCTGAACGGAGTTCCTTCCTGGCGCCAACGGAACAGCTCTGCCACCTCGGCCTGAATCGTGGCCGGATCGGCCGGCACCAGCTGCACGGTGGTCTCCAGCACAACCTGATGCCCCAGACCACTCGACCGATACGCGAATGGAATCTCCGCTCTGGCGAGCACCCGGTCCACGCCGTCGGGGCCCACAACGACGGCGGACTGCACAATCTCCGCCCAGTCACCACCATGGCAACCGGCATTCATGTAGACCCCGCCCCCGACACTGCCGGGGACGCCGACGAAGCGATGCAGCCCGCTGAAGCCGGCCTCGGAGGTCTTCCGCGCGGCGAGGGGCTGCGGCAGCCCGGCACCCACCCGCCACTGTCCCGCCTCGCGCGGCTCCAGTTGATCCAGACCGCGCCCAAGCCGGATGACCAGCGCGTCGAGCCCTGCGTCAGGCAACAGCAGGTTGGAACCAAGACCGAGGGCAAACCAGGCGACGCCCTGTTCCCGCGCAAACCGGACCGCGATGCCGACATCCTCCGGCGTGGCGGGGGCGAGCAGCGTCGCGGGTCCGCCGATCCGGTAGGTGGTGTAGCGGGCCAGTGGCTCCGCTTCGCGCACCGACCCGCCGACCAGGGCGCGCAACGCCGCCGCGAAGCCCGGCTCCCGCGCGCTCCTCATCCCGCGGCGCGACTCTGCCGGGCGAGTTCGTGCCACTCCTGCAACGAGCAGACCGTGAGCTGACGGCTCTTGAGCGCGATGATCGCGTCGCACGCCGCAGAGGCGGCGGACAGCGTGGTGGTGTACGGCACCCGGTGCTGCAGTGCGGCGGCCCGGATGATATAGTCGTCCCGCTGCGTCAGCTTGCCCAGTGGCGTGTTGACCAGAAGCTGGATCTGGCCGGAGAGCAGCAGGTCGACCACATTCGGCCGGCCCTCGTACACCTTGAGCACCCGTTCGGCGGGAATGCCGCGAACCCGCAGGTGCCGCGCGGTCCCATCGGTCGCGAAGATCTTGAAGCCGAGTTCGTGCAGTCGCCGTGCAACCGGAACGACGGTCACCTTGTCGTGATCGTTCACCGTGATGAACACCGCGCCCGTGAGGGGCAGCGCGCCGTCCGCGGCATGCTGGGCCTTGGCGTAGGCCATCCCGAAAGACTCCGAGATGCCCATCACTTCACCCGTGGAACGCATCTCGGGACCGAGGATCAGGTCCACCCCCTGCAGCTTGTTGAAGGGGAAGACCGCTTCCTTGACCGCGACATACGGCTGGCCGACGGCGTCCTCGAGGCCGAGTTCATCGAGCGTCTTCCCCACCATCACCGCCGCCGCGTGCGCGGCGAGCGGCACTCCGGTCGTCTTGGATACGAAGGGCACGGTGCGTGAGGCACGGGGGTTCACCTCGAGAACGTAGACCACGCCGTCCTTGATCGCATACTGCACGTTGATCAGGCCGACCACGCCGAGGCGCAGCGCAAAGGCGCGGGTGTACACCCGCATCTGCTCGACCTGCGCCTCCGAAATCAGGTACGGGGGCAGCACGCAGGCGGAATCACCGGAGTGAATGCCGGCGTCCTCGATGTGCTGCATGACACCGCCGATGACGCAGCGGGTTCCGTCGCAGATCGCGTCGACATCCGCCTCGAAGGCGTCCTCGAGGAAGCGGTCGATGAGAACCGGATGCCCCGAGCCCACCCGGACAGCGCGGCCGAAGTAATCGCGCAGCGAGGGTTCATCGTAGACGATCTCCATCCCGCGTCCACCGAGCACATAGGACGGCCGGATGAGTGCGGGATAGCCGACCCGCGCGGCGACCTCCACCGCCTCGTCCAGCGAGAGCGCCGTTCCGGCCGGCGGCTGGGTCACCCCGAGTTCGCGGGCCAGCGCCTCGAACCGTTTCCGGTCCTCCGCCGCGTCGATGGCATCGGGAGTTGTGCCGAGGATCCGCACGCCCGCCGCCTCCAGCCCGCGGGCGAGCTTGAGCGGGGTCTGCCCCCCGAGCTGCACCACCACGCCCAGGGGCTTCTCGATGTGCACGATCTCCAGCACATCCTCGAGCGTCAGCGGCTCGAAGTACAACGTGTCGGAAATGTCGTAGTCGGTCGAAACCGTTTCGGGATTGGAGTTGACCATGACGGTCCGGTACCCCATCTCGCGGAAGGCGAGCGTCGCCCGGACACAGCAGTAATCGAACTCCACCCCCTGCCCGATCCGGTTCGGCCCGCTGCCGAGGATCATGACGGTCCGCTCGCCCTGGGACTCCGCCTCGTTCTCCTCGTCGTAACTGGAGTAGAGATAGGGCGTCTTCGAGGGAAACTCGCCGGCGCAGGTGTCGACGGTCTTGTAGGCGGGCCGGACCCCCAGTTCATGCCGGATGGCGCGGATGTCGGCCTCGGCCATGCCGCGCAGGTCGGCCAGCTGCTTGTCGGAGAAACCAAGCTGTTTCATGTGCCGGATCAGCGAGGGCTCGCCGTAGACTTCGGCCCGCCCGCGCGCCGCCCAGTCCTGTTCCGCCTCCAGCAATTCCTGCATCTGGCCGACGAACCAGGGATCATAGCCGGTGCGCTCCGCCACCTCTTCCAGAGTCACGCCGAGCATCAGGGCGCGCTTGACCTGGAAGATCCGCTCGGCGGTCGGGGTGCGGATCGCGGCCTTGATCGCCTCGATGGAGAGATCGGTCAGCCGATCATCGACCGGGGTGCGGCCCAGCTCCCAGCCGGAGCGATCGGCCTCCAGGGCCCGGAACCCCTTCTGAAAGGCCTCCTTGAACGTCCGGCCGATCGCCATCGCCTCACCCACGGCCTTCATCTGGGTGCCGAGCCGGGGGTCGGCGGTCGGGAACTTCTCGAACGCGAAGCGCGGCACCTTGACGACGACGTAGTCGAGCACCGGCTCGAAGGAGGCAGGCGTCGTCTTGGTGATATCGTTGGGCAGTTCGTCCAGCCGGTAACCCACCGCCAGTTTCGCCCCGATGCGGGCGATCGGAAACCCGGTCGCCTTGGAGGCGAGCGACGAGGAGCGTGAGACGCGCGGATTCATCTCGATCACGAGCTGCTCGCCCGTCGTCGGACTGACGGCGAACTGGATGTTGCAGCCGCCGGCCTCGACCCCGACCTCGCGGATGATCTTGATGGCGCTGTCCCGCATGACCTGGTATTCCCGGTCGGTCAGCGTCATGGCGGGGGCCACGGTGATGGAGTCACCGGTGTGAACGCCCATGGCGTCGATGTTCTCGATCGAGCAGACGATCACCACGTTGTCGGCCCCATCCCGCATCAGTTCGAGCTCGAATTCCTTCCACCCGATGATGCTCCGTTCCACCAGCACCGAGCCCACCGGCGAGAGATCCAGCCCGTGCTCGACGATGGCGGTGAACTCCTCGAGGTTGTACGCGATTCCCCCGCCCGTGCCGCCCAGCGTGAACGAGGGACGGATGATGGCGGGATAGCCGGTCTGCCCGACGGCCGCGAGGCCTTCCGCCAGCGACTTGATGGTCCGGCCGGGCGGAGTCGCGAGACCGATCCGCCGCATGGCCTCGGCGAATTCCTGCCGGTCTTCCGCGACGCGGATGGCCCGCTCGTTGGCCCCAATCAGCTCGACACCATATTTGGCAAGCGTCCCATCGCGCCACAGCGCCATCGCGACGTTCAGCGCCGTCTGGCCGCCCATGGTGGGCAGGAGGGCGTCCGGCCGCTCTCGCTCGATGACCCGCGCCACCCACTCCGGCGTCACCGGCTCCACGTAGGTCCGGTCCGCCAGCTCCGGGTCGGTCATGATGGTCGCCGGATTGGAATTCACCAGGATGACCCGGTACCCCTCCTCCTTGAGCGCGCGCACCGCCTGGGTG
>JANOFA010000671.1:0-5213 GCA_031413355.1 Gemmatimonadota bacterium
CCCACAGCTGCGCCGGCGTCGGGTTGGCGGGCCTGTACCAGCTCGAGGTGTGGGTGCCGACGACGAAGCAAGTCAGATAGACCCGATCGCTCGAGCCGCCGGTGCCGCACTTCGAACAGCGCCGGCGCCGCTTGAAGTCCCACAGCGACCGCCGCGGCGGCTCCACGCGCGCGAGCGCCGACGGCGGCCAGCTCGCGCTGTGACCGCAATTCAGGCAATAGAGATTGAGCCCGTGATTGCTCAGCGCGCTCGCGCCGATCGTGACTAGGCTGTCGCGCAGATGGGGCGTGCGCGTCACGCGGCCGGATCGGTGCCCAACACCGGCACGTCGCGCGGCCAATCCGGCGCCGCGTCGGTGAGTTGCTCGATCGTGGCTGCGATCGCCGCCGAACCGTCGGACTTGGGCACGAGCGTTTTGCAATGCGGGCACCGGCGCGCGTCCTCGTCGGTGTAGACGCTATCGCTCAGAACCGCGACGGCCCAATCGGCGATCGGCGACAACATTTCGCATTCTGGGCACGCCCACAGAGCGCCGCCCGGCGCCTCTCCCCAAGACTTGAACGGTTGGGGAGAGCGGCGCCGAACCTCCTCATGAAGGAGGCGGGGCTTGAGAAGGGCAGTGCGTCGCCCAACCGGACCAAGGTGGGCAAGGTCACGCGCGCCCAGCTCAAGAAGATCGCCGAGATCAAGATGGTGGACCTCAACGCGGCTGATCTCGAGGGGGCCATGCGGATGATCGCCGGCACCGCGCGCTCGATGGGCCTGGAGGTCGCGGACTGATGGCAGCCCATGGCAAGAAATACGGGGTCTCGGCCGCCCGAGTCGACCGCACCCGCGAGTTCCCGATCGGGGACGCGGTGAAGCTGGTCAAGCAGGCCGCCTTTGCGAAATTCAATGAGACGGTGGATGTCGCCGTCCGGCTGGGTGTGGATCCGCGGCACGCGGACCAGGTCGTCCGCGGGACGGTGGTGCTGCCGCACGGCACCGGCAAGACGGTGCGCGTCCTGGTGATCACCCAGGGCGACAAGGTGAAGGATGCACTCGACGCGGGCGCGGACTTCGCCGGCGTGGAATACCTCGCCAAGCTGAAGGAAGGCTGGCTGGAGTGTGACGTGATCGTCGCGACGCCGGACGTGATGGGGCAGCTGGGCCAGCTGGGCCGGATTCTCGGCCCGCGCGGGCTGATGCCGAATCCGAAGGCGGGCACCGTGACGATGGACGTCGCGCGGGCGGTGCGGGAGATCAAGGCGGGCAAGATCGAGTTCCGGGTCGACAAGACCGGCAACGTGCACGCGCCTATCGGCAAGGTGAACTTCTCCGAGCAGCAGCTGGCGGAGAATCTGATGTCGTTCATGGATACCATCGTCCGCGTGAAACCGGCCGCGGCGAAGGGGCAGTACATCCGGAGTGCCACGGTGTCGAGCACCATGGGGCCCGGGGTCCGGCTGGATACGGCGGTGTATCGATGAGCAAGACTGAGCGTCAGGCCGAGGTGGATTCCATCACCGCGGCAATTGCGGCCTCACCGAACATCTACGTCACCGACTTTGCCGGCCTGGACGTGGCCAAGATGACGCTGTTCCGCAAGCGTCTCCGCGGCGCCGGGGCCAGGTATGTCGTGGTCAAGAACACCCTGGCCGAGCGGGCGCTGGCGTCGCACAAGATTGCCGGCCTGGGGGAGCACCTGAAGGGGCCGACCGGCCTGGTGCTCAGCACCGAGCCGCTCTCGGCGGCCAAGGTGCTGACCGAATTCGCCAAGGAATTCCAGAAGCCCGGCATTCGTGCGGGCCTGGTGGATGGGACGGCGGTTTCCAAGGAACACATTCAGCGTCTCGGGACCATTCCGGACCGCCAGACACTGCTGGGAATGTTCGCCGGAACACTGAACAACATTGTCGCTTCATTTGCCGGCTGCCTCGAAGCGCTTCGCGAGCAGCGCGACGCAGCCTCCAACGCCTGAGGGAGAGAATACGATGAGCACCACCATGCTGAGCAAGGATGATATCCTCGAGGCCATCGGCAAGATGAGCGTCCTGGATCTCGCGGATCTGATCGAGGCCTTCAAGACCAAGTTCAACGTCAGCGTTGTCGCCGCTGGCGCCGCGCCGGCCGCGGCCGCGGCCCCCGCCGCCGAGGAGCAGACCGAGTTTGCGGTCATTCTCAAGAGCGGTGGCGAGAAGAAGATTCAGGTGATCAAGGCGGTGCGCGAGCTGACCAGCCTTGGCCTGAAGGAAGCGAAGGACCTCGTCGATAACGGCGGCACCATCAAGGAAGGTGTCACGAAGGCCGAGGCGATGGAGATGAAGAAGAAGCTGGAAGACCAGGGCGGCGTCGTCGAGCTGAAGTAAGGGATCGCCGGGCCCCGGCACGGGGCGAGGCGGGACGGCTTCACGGTCCCCCAGCCCCGGCCGGTTCCATCTGGCTCTCCCTTATTTCAGTGAGGCGACATGACCGTTGTCCGGCTTCAGTAACACGTTTTTCGTTCGAGCCCCGCTTGTCCTCCCGGCACTCGGCCGGGGGGCACGCGACGGGGCCCTTTGTGTTGCGCGAGTGACCACATGACGTCGACTCGACCCCAGATCGTCTTTTCCAAGCGGCAGGTCGGCATGCAGATGCCGAACCTGCTCGACATCCAGACGCGGGCGTTCCAGAGCCTGCTGGTCCCCGATGATGTCCACGGCGAGCGCCAGGACGTCTCGCTGGAGCGCGTCTTCCGCGACCTCTTCCCGATTGCCGACGTGAACGGGAAGTACAGCCTGGAATTCATCTCCTACAACCTCGGCGAGCCGAAGTACTCCGTGGAGGAGTGCATCGAGCGCGACATGACCTACGCCGCGCCGCTCAAGGCGACGCTGCGACTGGACGTGTTCGAGGAGGTCGACGGCCAGCGGCGGCTGAAGAACGCGATCGAGAAGGAAGTCTACCTCGGGGAACTCCCGATCATGACCCCGCTCGGCACGTTCGTCATCAACGGCGCGGCGCGCGGCGTGGTGAGCCAGCTGCACCGCTCGCCCGGCGTGGTGTTCGAGGAGGACACCCACCCGAACGGCCAGCGGCTGTTTTCGGCGCGGATCATTCCGTTCCGCGGTTCGTGGGTCGAGTTCACGATCGACATCCACGATGTGATCTACGTGCACATCGACAAGAAGAAGAAGTTCCCGGCCACGGCGCTGCTGCGCGCCTTTGGCTATGGCACCAACGCGGAGATCCTCAAGCTGTTCTTCGCGACCAAGGAACTGGACATCACCGGCAAGCTCGAAGGCCGGCAGGAGCGGCGTGAGGTCGTCGGGTCGCTGCTGGCTGCCGACGTGCCGAACCCCGAGGACAAGGGCGGTGCTCCGCTGGCCGGCGTGGGCGACGAGCTCACCCCGGAACGGCTGAACGTGCTCCGGCATGTCGGCGTCAAGGCCGTGACGGTGTTCGCCGGCTACTCGACGCTGGACCTGCGCGATGATGACCAGCCCACGACCACCCGCGAGCGCGCCCGGCAGGTCCTCGCCTTCGACGTGGCCGATCCCGAGACCGGCGAGGTCGTGGTCGAGGGGGGCAGCGAGCTGACCGAGTCGGTCCGCAAGAAGCTCAACAAGGCCGGCGTGACCCGGGTCGAAGTGCTGCTGCCCGCGGGGCGCGGCGAGTCACCGCTGATCAAGAACACGATCGCGAAGGACCCGACCCACAGCGAGGCCGAGGCGCTGGAGCAGATCTATGCGCTGCTGCGTCCCGGTGAGGCGCCAAACCTCGAGACCGCGCGCGAGGCCCTCAAGCGGCTGTTCTTCAACCCGAAGCGCTACGACCTGGGCCGGGTGGGCCGCTACAAGATCAATCAGCGGCTCAAGCTCAAGCTGCCGACCAATCATACCGTCCTCACCGAAGAGGACTTCATCGCGATCATCCGCTACCTGATGGATCTGAATGACGGTCGCGGTTTCACCGATGACATCGACCACCTCGGCAATCGCCGGATCCGGTCGGTCGGCGAGCTGATCGCCAACCAGTTCTCCGTCGGCCTGTCGCGCATGGCCCGGCTGGTGAAAGAGCGGATGAGCATCAACTCCGATCCGGAGAAGATCTCGCTCGACGACCTGGTGAACGCCCGGACGGTGTCCGCGGTCATCCAGGCCTTTTTCGGGTCGTCCCAGCTTTCGCAGTTCATGGACCAGACCAATCCGCTGGCCGAGCTGACCAACAAGCGCCGGCTGTCGGCCCTCGGGCCCGGCGGATTGACGCGGGAGCGGGCCGGCTTCGAAGTGCGCGACGTGCACTACTCGCAGTACGGTCGCATGTGCCCGATCGAGACGCCGGAAGGTCCGAACATCGGCCTGATCACCAGTCTCTCGACCTACGGCCGCATCAACGATCTCGGCTTCATCGAGACGCCGTACCGCGTGGTGCGGAAGGGCAAGGTGACCGACGAGATCAAGTGGCTGTCCGCCAGCGACGAAGAGCAGGTGGGTGGTGTCGCCCAGGCCAACGCGCTGATCAATCCTGATGGCACCTTTGCCGACGAGCTGGTGCTCTGCCGCAGGGGCGACGACTACCCGCTGCTGGCCCCGGACCGGATTGACTTCATGGACGTGGCGCCCGAGCAGCTGGTCTCGATCGCCGCGGCGCTGATTCCGTTCCTCGAGCATGACGACGCCAACCGCGCGCTCATGGGCAGCAACATGCAGCGCCAGGCGGTGCCGCTGCTGTTCCCGCAGGCACCGATCGTGGGCACCGGCCTCGAGAGCAAGGTCGCCAACGACTCCGGCGCGGTGATCCTGGCCCGGCGGGGTGGCACGATCACCCGTGTGACGGCCGATGAGATCATCATCGACAGCGGCGAGATGGGGAAGGTGGACGCCACGATTCCGCTCGCGCGGCTGTCGCAGCACGACCGCTACCGGGTACGGAAGTTCTGGCGCACCAACCAGGACACCGCCATCAACCAGCGTCCGCTGGTCCACACCGGCCAGAAGGTGAAGACCGGCGAAGTGATCGCCGACGGCGCCGCGACCGAGGCGGGGGAGCTGGCCCTCGGCAGCAACGTGCTGGTGGCGTTCATGCCGTGGTACGGCCACAACTTCGAGGACGCGATCGTCCTTTCCGAGCGGCTGGTGAAGGACGATGTGTACTCGTCGATCCACATCCAGGAACTCGAACTTCACGTCCGCGACACCAAGCGCGGCCAGGAGGAGATCACCCGGGAAATCCTCATCGGAGACGTTGGGGAT
>JANOFA010000672.1:0-2136 GCA_031413355.1 Gemmatimonadota bacterium
TCGTGGACACAAACAGCATCTCCTGGCGGGCGGCCGATACGTCAAGCGCCTCCAGGGCACCCTCCCTTCGACGCCGGCAGCGCCAGTTCGTAGTGTCGAAACACCTCGTCCAGCTTCCACCCCCGCGATTCATACAGCCGCTGCGCTGTCACGTTGGTGTGCGCTGTGGCCAGTTCGAGTCCGCAGGCGCCATCCTCCGTGGCAAAGACCTCCGCCTGCGTCATGAGCCTCCCGGCGACCCCGTGGCCGCGCGCCCGGGCCGACACGAAGAGGTCGTTGAGCAGCCAGAGCCGCTGGCACCGGGTGGAAGAGAAAATCGGATAGAGCTGGGTGAAGCCCACGGCCGTTGCGCCATCCAGCGCGAGGAAGATCACCGCATCCCCCTTGGCCAATCGGGCGGCCAGGAATTGCCGCGACTTTTCGGCGGCCGGCGCTTCCTCATAGAACTGGCGGTAGGCCTCGAACAGCGGTACGAGCTGATCGAGGTCAACGGACGTCGCGCGACGGATGTCCATGGGTGAATGTCCTGTGGTGGTAGGGGCGGAGCTCCTGCTCCGCCCGGAGCGATTCGTGCCGCGATGCATAGGGAGATTGTTTCCGGTGCTCCGCCCCGGCGGGATGACGAGACCGGTGCTGGTCCGGGGACAATGCCGCCGACTTGCCGGTGGTGTAGCGGGCGACTAGCCTCTCCCCACCCCGAACCCAAGGACCTTCGCATGGCCGGAGAGCTGCAGACCGCCGACAAGCACAGCAAGTACGTTCCAGCGTACCACTATTGGACCTTCGGCCTCCTGCTGGTCAACCTGGTCTGGGCGATCATCCAGCTGGTGCGTGCACCGTCCGTCGGCGGCGTGATCCAGATTGGCCTCGTCGTTGCGATCGTCCTGGCGGCGTTTTACGCCCGGGCTTTTGCGGTCGGAGTGCAGGACCGGGTCATCCGGCTCGAGGAGCGGATGCGGCTTGCTGAGCTGCTCCCCGCCGACCTCCGGCCCCGCATCGGGGAGCTGCGCACCGGACAGCTGGTGGCGCTCCGGTTTGCCTCCGACGCCGACCTCCCCGAGCTGGTACGACAGGTGCTGACCGAGCAGATTCGCGACAAGAAGTCCATCAAGCAGTTGATCCGCACCTGGCGGCCGGACTACGCGCGGGTCTGAGGTCACCCCGCAGGCTCCGGGCTACTGCCCCGGGGTCCGCCGGATCCGCGCGGAAAAGTCCGGCTGTCCCAGCGCTTCACGCGCCTGCTCGTTGATCCGGAAGCGAGTTCGCGCCGCCGCGATCGTCAGCGTGGTATCGATCAGGCCAATTCCGTGGATCACCGCGTCGCTGTAGCCGGGCAGCACGATGCGCCAGCTCGACGGAATCCGGTCCGGTGCCTGCGCGTTGACGTGGCGCACCAGGTTCATGGTGCAGTTGTTGGTCAGGGTGTTGTAGAACTCGGGCCGGGTGCGGATCGCGTTGGCGCGTTCGAGCATCGCAATGAACATCTGCCGGACCTGGTGCCGTTCCGCCCGGATCGGGTACAGGTCGACATCGGTCCCGTCGAACACCGCCCGCCGCCCGATCAGGTCCTGCTCGTCGCCCACCACGTAGATCAGCTCGAAGTTCCGCAGTGCGCCCGCGATCACCCCGTAGGTTTCCTTCGGCTCCCGTCGTGCCTCGATCGAGATGGCGACGTACTGCCCGTCATCAAATCCGAAGCTCACGAAGGCATGGGCCGGCCCGCGCCACGCGGTGCCGAACGGGACGACCACGTACCACGCCGTCGCGATGCGTCTGAGATCAACGGTCCGGGACTCCCAGCCGGGCGTCGAGGCGGTGCTGCTGGTCCAGCGGAAGTTGCGCACGCCGTCGATCCGGACCGAGTCGCCCGAGAAGGTCGCCACGGGCAGGACCGAGTGGTCGATGCTCCACTCCCGGCTGTGACTCGGTGCCCGTGACCGAAGCACCAGCATGCCGGCGACGGCCGCAACGGCCGCGCCGATCCCCACCCATCCCCAGGCCGTCATCGGTGGCCGCGCATGCTAATCGGCGGCCTTCGGGGCGAGGAACGGCCGGAACTCGACCTCGACCGCATAGCCGTTGTGGCCCAGCAGGCGGTGAGCAGTTGGCGTGCGCTGGTCTCGGCGTGGTCCAGCA
>JANOFA010000673.1:0-4568 GCA_031413355.1 Gemmatimonadota bacterium
GGCGGTAGGCGGTAACCTAACCCAATCGCCCAACCGCCCAATCGCCCAACCGCCCAATCGCCCAACCGCCCAACCGCCCAATCGCCCAATCACCCAATCACCCAACCGCCCAATCGCCCAATCACCCAAACACCCAACCGCCCAATCGCCCAATCGCCCATCACCTATCGCCCGCTCCCCACCCACCCCGGCCCCGCGTACCGCGCCGGATCGAACAGCGCCTCGGGCAACTCCACGTCGGCCCGCGGGTCGGCATAGGTCTCCTTCTGCTGGAGCACCCCGTTGACGGCAAAGGTCACTTCGATCGACAGCCACCCCTTGCCCAACGGCTGATACCGGTTGAACTGGGTCTCTGCGATGCCCGCTCCGCCACCAGGTGCCGGCTCGATCAGCCGGACAAAGACCAGTCGCTCGCGATCAACCCAGAACTGCGGCGAGGTCTAGTCACCGGCGAGCGCACCGACCACGATGGTGGGACGGCCCTGCCATGAGGCCTCATGCACCCTCGTGAGGTCGAAGTGCAGTCCCTGCAGCTTCGCCGCCGAGACTGCGGGAGCATCAAAGTAGACGTCAAACCCCAGCACCATGAGCGGGTGCACGAACGGACGAGCTCCAGCGAGCTTGCCGTGCCGGAAGGCGTACAGCGAGTCCCGGCGGAAGAAAAGTGTCTGCCCGCTGTCGAGCGGCGCGATGTCGATCCGGAGCAGGCCGGGGAAACGGGCGGCCTCGTACCAGGTTTCCGTCCGGTCCGGATTGGTGAAGGTCGTGGTCTGCACAAAGGTGAGTGAGCGATACCAGCGGCCGGCGTACCGCTGGTGCATCGCCTGGATCACGGCCTGTCCATCGGGATAGGCCGGTGGAGTCACACCGAGCAGAATGGCGAGGAGCGGGAGGGTAGCGAACATGGCGTCTCTGCTGATGAGGGATGGTCGGACCAGCGCTGGAAAACACCGCCTACGTTCTTGGTTCCGTACGGGTTTCCCGCTTACCTTTGTTCCACCCTGCACGCGCCCGTAGCTCAGTTGGATAGAGCATGAGCCTTCTAAGCTCAGGGTCGCAGGTTCGATTCCTGCCGGGCGCATCCGCACCTCTCGCCACCAGTCGGCCCATGCCTGTCTCGTTTCGCCTGCCCCGTGCCGCGGACCTCCGCGTGCTGCTCCGGCTGGCGCTGCCCGTCGTGGTGGTGCAGGTCGGCCTGATGACCATGGGCGTGGTCGACACCATCATGGTGGGGCATCTCTCCGCCGAGGCGCTGGCGGCGGTGGCGCTGGGCAATGTGTACTACTTCGGCGCGACGATTCTCGGCATGGGCACCCTCATGGCCCTCGATCCGGTGCTCTCGCACGCGGTCGGTGCCGGCGACCACGAGGAGATCGCCCGCGGCATCCAGCGCGGCATGGTGCTCGCCGTCCTCCTCTGTCTGCCCACCGCATTCCTGCTCTGGCCCGCACCCGCGGTTTTCGGTGCGCTGCACCAGCCAGTCGAAGTGGTACCGCTCGCCGGGGCCTACATCCGCGTCTGCATCCCCGGCACCGTCGGCCTCTTCGCCTTTGTGGTGCTGCGGCAGAGCCTGCAGGCGCTGCACCGGATGCGCCCGGTCGTCCTCACGATCGTCGCGGCCAACCTCGCCAATGTCGGACTCAACTGGGTGCTGATCTACGGCAAGTTCGGGATCCCGGCACTCGGCGTGGTCGGTGCCGCCTGGGCGACGACGATCAGCCGCCTGCTCATGGCGGTTCTGCTGCTCGCCCTGGCCTGGCCCTGGCTCCGGGACGACGTCCGCCCCTTCCGCCGCGCCGCACTGGAGCTCGCGCCATTGGGACGCCTGCTCCGGATCGGCTTTCCCATCGGGCTGCAGCAGCAGCTCGAGTATGGCGTCTTCGGGCTGGTGGCGCTCCTCACCGGTACTATGGGAACCTATCAGGTCGCGGGACACCAGATTGCCATCAATCTCGCCTCCCTCACCTTCATGGTTCCCCTCGGCATCAGTTCCGCCGCCGCCGTCGTCGTGGGCAACGCGGTCGGGCGCCGCGATCTCCGCGGCGCCATCGAGGCGGCCCAGGCCGCCCTCACCGTCGCGGTCGTCTTCATGGGCTC
This sequence comes from Gemmatimonadota bacterium, assembly GCA_031413355.1. GTDB lineage: Bacteria > Gemmatimonadota > Gemmatimonadetes > Gemmatimonadales > GWC2-71-9 > JADJOM01. The sequence goes on from JANOFA010000673.1 coordinate 2,098, forward strand.
GACCGCCCTGATCTTCCTGTTGCTGCCCGGGCCGCTCGCGCGGATCTACACTACCGCGCCCGCCGTGATCGTCGTGGCGATGTCCCTGTTGCCGCTCGCGGCGGTCTTCCAGGTGTTTGACGGGATCCAGGTCACCTCGATCGGCATCCTCCGCGGCCTGGGCGACACCCGCACACCGATGATCACCGGCCTGCTCGGATACTGGGCCATCGGACTCCCGGTGAGTCTCTGGCTGGGCTTCCGGGTCGGACTTGGGCCGGTCGGCCTCTGGTGGGGGCTGGTGCTCGGGCTGGCGATCGCCGCCGTCTTCCTGCTCGCGCGCGTGCGCAGCAAACTCGCCCAGCCACTTAGGAGAGTCACGCTCGAGGCCTCCCTCGACCCAGTGCCGGCGGTCGACCCATGACCCCGGCCCGCACCGTCATCTTCGATTGCGATTCCACCCTCTCTGCGGTGGAGGGCATTGACGAGCTCGCCATCGGGCACCGGGAGGAGGTCGCCCGGCTCACGGCGCTCGCCATGGCCGGCACGATTCCCCTCGAGGAAGTCTATGCCCGGCGCCTGGATCTCATCCGGCCCAGCCGGGACGCGCTGGAACGGGTGGGTGCACTCTACATCGAGCGCCTGGTTCCGGATGCCGGACGGGTCGTGCGCGCACTGCAGGAGGCGGGCACAATCGTTCGAGTGCTGAGTGGCGGGCTTGCGCCGGCGGTTCGGCATGTCGCCGCCCACCTCGGTATCGCAGCCGCAGCAGTGGCTGCCGTCGAGGTGTATTTCTCCGATACCGGGCAATACACCGGATTCGACAACGCCTCGCCCCTGGCTCGCTCCGGCGGCAAGCGGGATTGGATCGTCGCGCACACTGGTGAGTTGCCCCGTCCCATCATGCTGGTCGGCGACGGGATCACCGATCTCGAAGCCCGGCCCGTTATCGACCGCTTTATCGCCTTTGCAGGAATCGTGTCCCGACCGGAGGTGATTGGCCGGGCGGATGCGGTCATCACCGAGCGTTCCCTGGGCCCACTGCTGAAACTGGTGCTCGGTCACGACTGAACCGGAACCGGCTGGCCGGTCGGTTATATTGGGTGGCTAGCAAATCGCCGCTCTTCAGCATGGAGTTCGGAATGTCTCCCGCCACGATGGCGCCGCCGTTCGGCCGGTTCTTTCTGCCCGGCCCCACCGAAGTCCTCCCCGAGATCCTCGCTGCCCAGACCCGACCGATGATCGGGCACCGCGGCAAGTCCATGGAGCAGCTCATCGCCCAGATGATGCCGGGACTGCAGCGGATCTTCTGCACCGCCCGCCCGGTGTACATCTCCGCCTCCTCGGCGACGGGATTGATGGAAGCCTCGGTACGCAATTGCGGCGGGTCCCGGATCCTGGCTCTTGTCAACGGCGCCTTCAGCGACCGCTATTGCCGGATCGCCCAGGCCAACGGTTGTCAGGTCGACGTATTGGAAGTGCCCATGGGGGAGGTGCACACGCCGGAGCTCCTGACCGAAGCGCTTGTGCGCCAGCGATATGATGCCGTGACGGTGGTGCACTCGGAGACCTCGACCGGTGCGCTCAATCCGATCGCCGATCTTGCGGCCGTCGTCCACGCCCAGGGCGACACCCTGCTGCTCGTCGACAGCGTGACCGGCGTGGCCGGCGCCGAGGTGCAGACCGATGCGTGGGATCTGGACTTCGTGCTGACCGGCTCGCAGAAGGCACTCGCGCTGCCCCCGGGACTCGCGCTCGGGGTCGCCCACCCACGGGCGCTGGCCCGGGCGCGGCACCAGACCAACCGCGGGATCTACTTCGACCTGCTCGAGTTCGAGAGTTACATCCACAAGCACCAGACCCCCAACACGCCGGCGGTGTCGCTGCTGTACGCCCTCGCCGCGCAGGTGGCCCGGATCGAGTCGGAATCCATCGAAGCCCGCTGGGCTCGTCACCTCACCATGGCGCGGCGCACCTGGGCGTGGGCCGACGAGATGGCCGGTCTCGGCATCCGCGTCCTCGCTCCCGAGGGCTATCGTTCCCCGACGGTGACCTGCCTGACCGTGCCGGCGGGGAAGAAGGGTTCGCAGATCAACGATCGGCCGCCTCCATGGCCAGATGCAGGCTGTCGTGGCAGGTGACGCCGATCATGGCGGCAGCACCCATGATCTTTCGGGCCTCGGTCAGGCTGGCGTCGGACTGGCCCACATGAACGCCATCACAGCCCAGTCGGGCGGCCAGGTCCGGGCGATCATTGAGGATTACAGCCACGCCACGGGCCTGGGCGATGGGCAACAGCACATGGACGGCGGCGGTGATGATCTCGTCGGCCACGTCCTTCAGGCGGATCTGCAGCGCCGCCACATCTCCGGCATCCAGGGCTTGCGCCAGCGCATGGCCGAACGCGGCCAGATCATCGAGGCCGGGCGGGGTGATCAGGTAGAGGCGACAAAGCGGTAGGGCCATGGCCCCTTCATACACAGACATGGGCG
>JANOFA010000674.1:0-1487 GCA_031413355.1 Gemmatimonadota bacterium
ACCATGCCGAAATCGTCAGTGACATCGAAGCCACCCTGGTTGACCGCTATTTCTGCAACTTTTCCATCTTCCAGTCACTGCCGGACAACTGGGCCATCGACCAGCTCTTCCCCATCATGCCGATTCACCGGCTGGACGAGCAGCCAACCCGGCGCGGTACGATCCAGGATATCACCTGCGATTCCGATGGCGTGATCGATCGCTTCGTCGGGGGCCGCAAGGGGAAGCCGTCGCTCGAGCTCCACCCGATCAAGGACGACGAGCCATACATCCTCGGCATCTTCCTGACCGGTGCCTACCAGGAGATCCTGGGCGACCTGCACAATCTCTTCGGAGATACCAACGCGGTGCACGTCCGGCTCACCGAGGCAGGTTATGACATTACCCATCTGGTGCACGGCGACACGGTAACCGAAGTGTTGAACTACGTGCAGTTCACCGGCGCGGATCTGCTCTCCACCTTCCGTCGCAAGGTGACCAACGCCAAGGACCTGCCCCGGCAGGACGCCAACCAGTTCATCGCGGACTACGTCGCGGGACTCGAGGGCTATACCTACCTGGAAGGGGAGGAGTTGCCGGGGATGGGATGACCCCGGAGTCCCCCGCCGATCGGGCCACGTGAAAGGGATCTCGTCTCGGCGTCGCCGGGAGAGATCCCTTTCGACTGCTGGCGCGGACCGGGCGGAAGGGGCCGGTCAAGCCGTCAAATCCCTCGCTCTTCCTCTCACCCAGCTGTGCTGTCGTGGGCGCCGTCGAAATAGAACCGCTCGTGGATGACCTTCCCGTTCCGCCACTGGCGCGCGGCCACCTGCTCCAGCGTCACCCGGATCCCGCCCTTGAACGTGACGTCCATGAGCCACTCCGAGTAGCTGCGGTCCGCACCTGTTCCACTGCCAAGCATCTGAGCGCCATGGAACTGCTCGATGCTCTCCACGAACTTCACCTCGCGCGCGCGGTTGGCCGCCTTGCCCACGGTCGGGGTCGCTGCGTTCTCCTGCATCACCACCGACTCGTCGTAGAACCGGTCGAAGGCCTCCAGGATCTTCCCCTGGAGCACCATCTGATTGAGTTCGGCGTCGAGGGCGGCGATGGTCGTGCGTTCGGTTGCGGTCGCGGTCATGGTCTGCTCCTGAGTTGAAGCTGCATTGGTGAAGGATTAACTAATCAACTATTTACTGAAAAAAAGGTTCCAACTACTTCGGCTCCAGCACACTTCGCATCCGGTCGAGTACCTCCACCAGGCGTTTCAGGTCGGCGGTGCTGACCACGCCGTCGAAGACCTCATCCGACCGGTTGATCTGATCGTCCAGCCCGGCCAGCAACGTCTGCCCAGCGCGGGAGATCCGGCAGGTGACCCGGCGACGGTCCTCCGGACAGCGCTCTCTTGCAACCAGCCCCTTTGCCTCCAGTCGGTCGATCAGGCGGGTAATCCCTGGGGCCTGTTCGACCATCCGGGCCGCGATCTCGAGCGTGGGGAGCCCCTCGGC
>JANOFA010000675.1:0-4883 GCA_031413355.1 Gemmatimonadota bacterium
CGGAGGAGTCCCGTCTGCTCCAGGTCCGGCTGAACACACTGCGGGTCGAGATCTACAGCAATCTCTCCCCCATCCAGCGGGTCCAGGTCGCGCGGCACCCGCGGCGGCCGTACACCCTCGACTACCTCAGCACGATCTTCACCGACTTCATCGAGCTGCACGGCGACCGGTTGTTCCGCGATGACCCTGCGATCGTCGGTGGCTGGGCCCGCCTCGCGGGTGTGTCGGTCATGGTGATCGGTCACCAGAAGGGGCGCGACACGAAGGAAAACCTCAAGCGGAATTTCGGGATGGCGCACCCGGAAGGGTACCGGAAGGCGCTGCGCCTGATGAAGCTCGCAGCCAAGTTCAGTGCACCTGTCGTCACCCTGATCGACACGCCTGGCGCGTATCCCGGCCTTGGCGCCGAAGAGCGGGGCCAGTCCGAGGCACTCGCGCGCAACATCCTCGAGATGGCCGCACTGCCAACGCCCATTGTCGCCGTCGTGGTGGGTGAAGGCGGCTCGGGGGGCGCACTGGCGCTGGGCACCGCGGATCGCATCCTGATGTTCGAGAATTCGGTCTATTCCGTGATCTCTCCCGAGGGCTGCGCCGCCATTCTCTGGAAGGATTCCAGCCAGCGCGAGCGCGCCGCCGATGCCCTGCGACTGACCGCGCAGGACCTGCTCAAGTTCAAGTTGATCGACGAGATCATCGAGGAGCCGAGCGGGGGTGCACACCTCGACATCGACGCCACCGGGGAAGCGCTGCGCGAGGCTCTGATCCGTCACGTCACCGAGTTGCGGAAGGTCCGTCCCGAGAAACTGGTGCGCCGACGCGCCGAGAAGTACGCCGCGATGGGCGCCTACACCGAGGCCTGATGCCGCAGACCGTCGAAGTCCGCTTCAAGGGCACCCGCCGCGATTTCTTCCACTGGCCCGATGACCGTGAGCCGCTCCACCTCTCCGAATCGGTGGTGGTGGAAGCGGAGCGCGGGTTCGATTTCGGGCGGATTCAATCGGCGGGAGCGGTGGCGGAGAAGAAGTGCAACAGCTGCACCAGCTGTGGCGTGGGCGAGGGGATCGCCGAGAGCCGGACCGGCGGGACGGCGGTCGACCCGCCGGCCGAAACACCCCCCCAGCCGCCCGCAGTGCCAGCGGGACGCCGGATGATTGTCCGCCGGATGATTGTCCGCCGGGCCTCCCAGGACGAGGTCCGCCAGGCCAACGACCTGCGCCGCGCGGAGGAGGATGCCCGCCGCCAGGTGATCGAGAAGGTGCGCCACCACAAGCTCGACATGAAGGTGAGCGACACCGAGTGGCAGTGGGATCGCACCAAGCTCACCGTCTTTTTCACGGCGGAAAAACGGGTCGATTTCCGCACCCTCGTGCGCGACCTCGCCAACATCTTTCGCGCCCGGATCGATCTCCGGCAGATCGGCGTCCGGGACGAAGCGGCTCGCCTCAAGGGCGTGGGACGCTGTGGCAGGGAGTACTGCTGCAGCACCTGGCTGGGGGAGCTCTCTCCCGTCAGCCTCTCCCTCGCGAAGGACCAGCACCTCTCGCTCAATCCTGCGCAGATCTCCGGCGGCTGCGGCCGCCTGCTCTGCTGCCTGCGCTACGAGCATGAGTTCTACGTCGCGGCCCGCAAGCGCTTCCCGCGCGAAGGCAAGATGCTGCAGACCGCGCTGGGCGAGGAAAAGGTGGTCGCAGTCGACATCTTCCGTGAGCGTGTCTTCCTGCGGGGAGCCGATGGGAGCCGGATCATCCCGCTGATCGAGCTGCACGAGGAGATGGAGCGCGGCGCCTCGGGCGCTGCGCCAGTCGAGAATACGGTGCCCAGCCGGCCACCGAGTCGCCCGCCCGCGGAACGGCCGGTTCGTCGGCCACCTGAGCCGACGACTCGACGGAGCCCGGAGCCACCGAACCACCGTCCTGCCGCGCCTCCACCCCCGCGCCGGAGCGCCCGGCCGGCGCCACCTCCGCCAGCAGCCGCGCCGCCACCTCCCGCGGCACCAGCCGCACCCACCCCGCCGGCACCGGCCAGCGAAGCGACTGAGCCCCGTCGCCCCCGTCGGCGGCGCCGGGGCCGACGCGGTGGACGGGGTGGCAACGATGGCTCCGCCCCACCGTCGCCAGCGTCTGGGGAATAGATGGCCCGCTTCTTCATCACGACCGCCATCGACTACGCCAATGGCGATCCGCACATGGGGCATGCCTTCGAAAAGGTCGGCGCCGACTGCATCGCGCGGTACCGGCGGCTGCGGGGTGACGAGGTCTGGTTCCTCATTGGCATGGACGAGCATGGCCAGAAGGTCGCCCAGACCGCGGCCGAGCGCGGCGTCTCGCCGCAGGCGTTGACGGACGAAGTCGCCGCCACCTTCCGGCGCACCTGGGCGCAACTCGACATTTCGAACGATCAGTTCATCCGCACGACCGCCGCACCACACAAGGCGGGAGTGCAGGAGCTGATCGAACGGATCTTTGCCCGCAATCCGGATGACTTCTACGAAAAGGCGTACACCGGCCAGTATTGTGTCGGGTGCGAAGCGTTCAAGAACGAGACGGAGATCGTTGATGGTCAATGTGCGTTGCACCCCACCCGCACGCTGCAGTGGGTGGAGGAGCGCAACTGGTTCTTCCGCCTGTCGCGCTACCAGAAGTTTCTCGAGGAGCTGTTCGCGCGTCGCCCGGATTTCCTGCAACCCGACATCCGCCGCAACGAAATTCTCGGGTTGCTGCGCCAGGGGCTGGACGATGTCTCCGCCAGCCGCAGCCGGGTGACCTGGGGCATCCCCTTCCCCCGCCCGATCAGCAGCGGCGAGGCACAGACCACCTACGTCTGGTTTGATGCACTGCCGAACTACTGGACCGCGACTCTGTGTCCCGACAGCCGCGCCGCGTGGCCAGCCCAGTTGCACGTGATCGGCAAGGACATCACCCGGTTTCACTGCGTGATCTGGCCGGCCATGCTCGAAGCCGCCGGCCTCCCGCTGCCGGAGCGGGTGTGGGCCCACGGCTTCATCTACTATGGCGGAGACCGCTTCTCCAAGAGCGCAGGCGTGCGCCTCGACCTGCAGGAGGCGATTGCCCGGCATGGCGGAGATGCCCTGCGCTACTTCCTCCTCCGGGAGGTCGGGTTTGCCAATGACGGCAATTTTACCTGGGAACGCTTCGACGAGCGCTACACCTCCGATCTCGCCGACGGGCTGGGCAATCTCGCATCGCGCACCCTCGCGATGGTCGAGAAGTACCGCGGCGGTACCGTCCCGGCCGGCCCCGACACACCGCTGGATGAGGCGGGCCGCATGGCTCTGCGGGATTACGCCACGGCGATGGACCGCCTTGACCTCCGGGGCGGTGCCGAGGCGACCTGGGCTCTCGTGACCGCAGCCAACCAGTACATCGTGCAGGTGGCTCCCTGGGCCCTGGCCAAACAGGGCAAGGAAGAAGCACTGGATGCCTCACTCGCGGCCCTGACCCGCTGCCTCCTCCGTCTCAGCGTCCTCTCCGGGCCGTTTCTTCCCCGAAAAGCGGCCGAACTCCGGCAACATCTCGGGCAGGATGCGCTGGTCCCGGCATCGTGGGCCTCCGCGGAGACCCCTGAGGCAGCCGGGCTGCAGGTCAGAAAGCCGGCAGGCATCTTCCCCAAGCCTGAACCACCAAAACCTTGACAGTAAACAACTTGGACGTGATCAGACTCACTTGACATCATTGGGGCCGGGCCCCACCTTAGCCGCCCGGGGACGCCACGAGGTCGTGGAAGCCGCCGGGCACGGCTCTTCCCTTAGGGAGAGCCAACGATCCTCGTGAGGCGTCGGCATGCCCGAACGGAAGTGGACCCTCCTCGTTGTGCCACCAGGCTCTGGCGCCTCGAAAGCGGTCGAAGTCTCCCAGCGCGTGCTGAAGGCCTCGGCGGGCATCATTGCCGTCCTCGGGCTGGGCGCGCTGCTGCTCGGGTATGGCACCGTCTCCCGTACTGTCAATCTGCATCACACCGCCGCGGTCGAGCAGGAGAACGTGCGCCTGGCCGAGGAGCTGGGCCGCCTGCATGGCGAGCTGTCGCTGCTGACCGACACCCTCCAGACGATCGCCGTCCGCGATTCGCACATCCGGCTGCTCGCCAATCTTGAACCCACCGATCCGACTGTGCAGCAAGCGGGCATCGGCGGTCCCCTGGCGCCCAGGCGGACACCCGTCGTGGCCAGCATTCTCGGCCGACGCAGTGAAGAGATCCGGGTTGATCTCGGTGCGCTGATCCGGCGCGCCAACCTGCTCGCCGCCTCGTTCCGCGAGGCCCATGACAGCCTCGAGCATCACCGCGACCGTATGGCAGCGACGCCGTCCATCCTGCCAACCACCGGCTGGCTCTCCAGCGCCTTCAGCGCAATGCGCGATCACCCGGTGCTGCATATGGCGCGACCGCATGAGGGGATCGATGTCTCGGCGCCGATGGGCACCCCGATCCAGTCGCCGGCTGCGGGGCGCGTCGTCAAGACCGGGTGGGAAGCGGGCTATGGCAATGTGATCGTGATCAGTCACGGCTTCGGGCTCGAGACCAAGTTTGCCCACTGTTCCAAGCTGCTCGCCCGTACCGGCCAGCAGGTTGCCCGCGGCGAAGTGATCGCCCAGGTTGGCAATACCGGCCTCGCCACCGGCCCGCACCTGCACTACGAAGTGCGCGTCAACGGCAAGCCGGTCGACCCGCTGCGGTATGTGCTGCCGGCTGCGGTGGTGGACTAGCGGGCGGGGCACAGGCACGGGTCACCGTTCGAGACTGACTGGCGGTAGGCGGGAACAGCAGGCGATAGGCGAAAGAGTGAGCCCCGGAGAGAGCGAATCTTCCGGGGCTCGCGTTTTCGCCTACTCCCTACCGCCTATCGCCTGCTGTTCCCGCCTACCGCC
>JANOFA010000676.1:0-1234 GCA_031413355.1 Gemmatimonadota bacterium
ACCACGTCCCCCGCCGACTTCGAGCGGTGCGTGTATCGCCACCAGAGCCAGAGACTCGTCGCCGTCAGCACCGCCACCACGGCAATCCACGGCCCGCTGGTGCGGAGCACGGGGACCAGACTGGGACCGGTCTGGGCCCACCAGTCGGGCGCGAAGCGCCAGAGCAGCCATCCCCCCAGCAGCACCACCCAGGGGTAGGTCACCACCATTTCGAGTGCGAGGACGATGAGTGACGGCCCCAGCGGCATGCGCGCGCGGATCAGCCCGCCGAGTTTGGCGGCCTCTCCGCCGACGCGCATCGGCGTGACACCGGACGCGGCGTCGGCCCAGATGATGGAGAGGAAGGCATCCCTGGTGCTCAACGTCTGGCCGACGCTGCGGCCGAGCAGGCTGAGCCGGAGGCTGCGGGTGGCAATATCGGCGATGGCGATGAGCGTGCAGGCGGCGTGCGCGACGTACGGCGAGAGCGGCGTCACTCTGCCACCTGGCTGAGTTGTCGGTAGACCCGCACGATGCCGTCGAAGGCCGTGCGCCAGTCGTGGTGGCGCTGGGCATACTCACGCGCGGTCTGGCCGAGGCGGCGGAGATCGCCGCGCAGCAGGGTGATCGCGGCCTCGGCGAAGGCACCGGCATCGCCCGGGGCGTAGAGCGCCCCGGCACCCGAGAGCCGGACCCGCTCGGCGACAGCACCGTCATCGACGGAGAGGACCGGCGTGCCACTGGCCATGGCTTCGATGGCCGACAATCCGAACGTTTCCGCCGGGCCCGGCGCAAGATAGAGATCGGCGGCGGCGAGCAGGTCGGCGACCTGATCGCGATCGGCGACGTACGGTAACCAGCGTACCTGCAGCCCTTCCGCGAGCGCACGGAGCCGACCCTCACGCGGGCCCTGTCCCACGAGGACGAGCCAGGCGCCGGTGCGCCGCTCGACCTCGCGCCACGCGGCGAGTGCGATCTCCAGCTGCTTCTCGCCCGCGAATCGTCCGAGATAGAACACCAGCGGGGCATCCGGCAGGCCGTGGCGGCGCCGAACATCCGCGGCATGATCCCGGCGTACCGGATCGAAGCGGGTCAAGTCGACGCCCAGGGCGACCCGATGCACCCGGTCGATCCCCTCCCGCTCGAGGGCACGACCCATCGTATCCGAGGCAACGAGGACACCCCGGAAGATGCCGGCCAGTCGGCGCACGTAGTTCCACGCCACTAGCCCCGCCGCGCGTCGCACGGGGGAGGC
>JANOFA010000677.1:0-7215 GCA_031413355.1 Gemmatimonadota bacterium
TGGACGGCCTCCTGCCAGGCCTCTTCCCAGGCGGCGCGCCCGAGCGTCGCGAGCGCAAGTTCGGTATCGCCCTCGCGGGCCCAGCGACGGGCATCACCCGCCAGGTCGAACAGCTGCGACACCAAGGTGAGCCGGACATCATCGAGGCGCACGTGAGCAGCGCCCGCCTCAGCCACTGTCGGCAGCGGCGCAACGAGACGGCCGAGTGAGGGGCCGAGTTCGGGAATGGTGAGAATCGTCACGGCTCGGGTCTGGGTCATGCGTCGTGCCATCCCGGCGCGGCGCCGGCCAGGTCCGCCTCGGCCCACAGTGCGCACTGTCCGGTACGGACGAGGTAGCGCGCGCCAAACTCTGCCAGCGCATCCGGTACACAATCGGACCGATCGAGGCCCAACGCCGTGATCAGGCGTTCCATTCTTTCTGGGGCTCCCTCGATTTCCAGCAGCGGGTCCATGCGCGGATACCACTCCAGCCGTGCGCTGGCCTCGCCGTGTCCCCAGACCTCGACGAACCGGTCGATGGCATGGATGACCTTGTAACCCAGCGCCTGGAAGATCGCGAGGGCCGCGGCGCCGTCCTGCACGCCACATTCCAATTCCTCGCTCCGCTTGTACCCGGCATCCACCACGGTGCGCGGACCCTTCCAGGTGAGCTCGGCGCGGGAGGGCCCTGCCTCGGATTCGTAGGTCCGCACCCGCAGTCGGTGATCGAGGGCGAGCAGTTCGCCGGCGCGATCGAGTCGCCGGTCGCGCATCATGCCGCGAAAAATTCGTACGGCCCCGACACGATCCAGCGCGGCACGGAGCGCGCCCGCATCACGCACCACGGCCTTGAGCTCCAGCTCAGTCGCCAAGGATCACCTCGAGGAGACGCGCGGTATCGCTGAGGTCCGCAACCGCGAGGCGCGCCCCGGCCTCCGCGAGTGCCGTGACCGGGTAGGCGCCGGTCGCGACACCGATGGCGCGAGCCTCGATGCTGCGACCGCAGGTCACATCGGCCGGCGTATCACCGATGATGACGACCTCCCGCCCGCGAGGCACCCGGCCGAAGTGTGGCGCCGCGCGGCCGGCGGCAATCGGCGGGAGGTCGGGACGATACGCGGAGTCCGACCCATAGGCTCCGACCTGGAAGCGTTCCGGCGCAATGCCACCGGCCTGCAGCTTGAGCGCCGCGCCCTGCGCCATGTTGCCGGTGACGAGGCCGAGCATCACGCCCGGTTCCGCCTCCAGCGCGGCCAGCAGATCCATCACGCCGGGCATCAGGGTGGTACGCGAGCGGGGTTGCAGCAGTTCAATGGCCAGCAGACCGACATACCGCTGGCAGACGAGGTCGATGATCGCGGCATCCCGCGGTGCGTGGTGTCCGCCCGCCTCCAGCAGCTCGGAGACGATCTGGGGATCGGTCTTGCCGTCGAAGCGCACCCGGTCGAATACGTCGGCGTCATCGACAAGATCGCCGAGCGCTTCCATGATGGAGCGGCGGCCGGCGCCGGCGGTCAACAGGAGGGTGCCGTCAATGTCGAACAGCACGAGCGTGGAAAGCACCACTCAGGTCACCCGTCGGGTCGCGACGAGCTGGGTCCGCAGGATCATGGCGCGGCTCCCCGGTCCCCACGATTCAATGACCAGCCCGCCGCATGCGACGGTGGAATGGACCAGCGTTTCGCCGGGACCGGCCAGGGCGACGTGCGTGATTCGGTCGCCCCGCTCGCTGAAGAAGAGGAGATCACCGGGGCGATGATCCCCGGGAGAGATCTCAACGCCGACCTCGGCCTGCGCCGCGGCATCACGAGGAAGGGCGATGCCACGGGCGAGGAAGGTGGTCTGTACCAGGCCGGAACAGTCAACGCCCCAGGGGGTGACGCCGCCCCACTGATACGGCGTGCCGGCAAAGGCGCGCAGGGCCCAGAGGTCCGGCGACGACGCGTTCGCGCGTGCGACGACCCGCGCATGCGGAGTGACCTGCCCGGCGATGACGCTGCCCTGCCGGCCATCGGGGAGCGTGATCCGCGGGGCCGCCAGGCCGACCCGAGCGCGCACCGGCAGCCGAACCAGCACCCCGCCGTCCACTTGAACCACCGCGCCCTCGCTCCAGGCGGTCGCGGACTCCCGCCAGCCTCGCGCAATTTCGTGGTCGGTCTCCAGCGCGTAGCCCCGGTGGAGCCAGCCTTCATACCGGTCGCCCTCGAGCCGGATGCGGCGCCACTCGCCCTGGGTCTCCAGCACGCGAGCGGTCTCGCCGAGGACCAGCTGGGTCACCTGCTCCGCGCGCAGATTTGGCTCGTGACAGACGGGCGCCACCCCCGCGCTGACGATGAGCGAGGTGGTCGTCACTTGTCCTGGCACTCTGTGCATCGCACCACGCCGCGAAACGAACACATGATGCAGAGAAAGGTGCCGCAGATCTGGCAGGGGTAGCCTTCCGAGGCGCGCTCCTCCCTGCCGCAGGCGCGGCAGAACATCGCATCTTTTTCCTTGATATCGTCCTTTTTCATGTCCAGCTCCTGTGAGCCGAGTGGCGAACCGGCGGACCGTCCTACGCGCCGATAGCGTACCGCTTGATCTTGTTGATCAGCGTGGCGCGGGAGATTCCCAGTTCCACCGCCGCCCGCGTCCGATTCCCGCCGTGATGCTTGAGGGTCCGCTCGATATGGGCCCGCTCCAGTTCATCGAGGGACATCGGGGTGTGCCGGCGATCTCCAGCCCCGGGCCGATTGCGGAACTCCGCTGGCAGATGCTCCAGTACCACCGCCGGCTGTCCCCGTGCGAGGATGAGTGCGCGCTCCAGCACGTTGCGCATTTCGCGGACGTTTCCGGGCCAGACGTGGGTCAGCATGCGCTCCAGCGCCTCCGGGCCAATCGCGGCGGGCGCGCCCTCCACCTCATGCTGCAGCTCATTGAGGAGCGTCAGCAGCAGGGCGAGACGGTCCTCGCGCAGCCGCTCGCGGATGGGCGGAAGGTGGAAGGGAACGACCGACAGCCGGTAGGCGAGGTCCTCACGAAAGGTGCCCGCCTCCACCAGCGCCGGCAGGTCGCGGCTGGTCGCCCCGATGATGCGCACATCGCTGGTGAGATCCCGCGCACCACCCAACCGCCGGAAGGTGCGGGTTTCCAGCAGGCGGAGCAGGCGGGGCTGGATTTCGGCCGGCAGATCGCCGATCTCCCGCAGGAACAGCGTGCCGCCCGCGGACAGCTCCACCAGGCCGGGTCGCCGCTCGCGGCCTTCAGTTTCCGATGTGCGCTCGGTCCCGAACAGCTCAGGCTCCAGTGAGGCAGGTCCGCGGGCCCACGCCGCCAGCTCCACGAACGGTCCGGCGGAGCGGGGCGAGAGCTGGTGGATCGTCCGTGCCAGCCACGCCTTGCCGACACCGCTCTCCCCGGTGATCAGGACCGGGGTGCGCTCCGACAACGCCACCAGCCCGACCTGGCGGCTGAGTTCGCGCATCGCCGCGGAACCGCCGAGTGACTCGAGTCCGTCCTCCGGCACGGTGCGAAGGAGCAACAATTCATTCAATCGGCGGAGCCGGACCTTGTCGGCCACGCGGGCAACGGCGGCGAGGAGGTGGCTCGGATCCACCGGCTTGGCCAGAAAATTCTCCGCCCCAAGCTGCATCGCCTCCACCGCCGTGGCGATATCACTGTGGCCCGTGAGCAGGACGACCGCGGCGTTGCGCTCGCGGAAACGGGCCAGCGCCTCGAGCCCGTTCAGGCCCGGCAGGTGGAGGTCGAGGATCACGACCTCGGGCCGCAGCCGGTCGTAGGCGGCGAGCCCGGATTCGGCGTCAAGCTCGCGGGCGACCTCGTAACCGGCACGCTCGAAGATCACGCCGACGGCACGCAGCACATCCACGTCGTCGTCAATCAGCAGGACCGAATCAGGCATGGCTCGTCCTCGAGATTCGGGTGGGATCACGGGGCAGCTGAAAGGCGAAACAGGCCCCGCCTTCGGGCCGGTTCTCGCCGCGAATCTCGCCACCGTGCGCACGCACGATTCCATGGGAGATGGACAGGCCCAGGCCCGTCCCGTGCCCGTGCGCCTTGGTGGTGAAGAACGGCTCGAACACCCGCGAAAGCGAGTCCGCCGGGATGCCCGGGCCCGAGTCGAGCACCTCGCAGCCGACCCAGTCGGCATCCCACCAGGTCCGGACCTGCCCTTCACGGCGCGACATGCCCGCCATTGCCTGCGACGCATTGACCAGGAGATTGGTGACGACCTGACGCACCTGGTCGGGGTCGCCGCTGATCGCTGGCAGGGTGGGGTCGAGGCCAAGGGTCCAGTCGACGCCATCGCCACACAACGCGGGCGTGGTCACAAAGGTCTCCCGCACGAGAGCGTTGAGCTCGGTCGCCTGGCGCTCGAGCCGGCGCTGCCGGGCAAAGGTGAGCAGGTCGGTCACGATGCGGGCGGCGCGCATCGCCTCCCGCCGCATCGTCTCCAGTCCCTGGCCAATCTCCTCGGGAACGCCGGCGTCGCCCTGCAGTGCCTGCGCCAGCGCGGCGATGCCGGCCAGCGGATTGTTCAGTTCGTGCGCGACGCCGGACACCAGCGCCCCGAGCGCCGCCATTTTCTCGGCGTGATTGAGCTGTTCCCGGAGTTCCACTTCATCGGTGACGTCACGCGCAAGGGCGAGGACGCCTTTGCGGCCGCCGCGCTCCTCCACCGGCACCGTGACCGCGGCGGCCTGGCGCACCGCCCCGTCGGACCGCCGGTAATGAAACATGAAGTCGCGCGTCTCGCCCCGAAAGCTCCATTCCACCTCCTCGCTCACCCGGGCCCGATCCGACGGCACCACGAAATCGGAGAGCGTCGCGCTGGTCCGGGAGGCGCTGAGCCCCGCGAGACGGAAGGTGGCCCGATTGGCCGAGAGGAACTGCCCCGCATGGTCGAGGGTGAAGATGGCCAGCGGCGCACGGTGGAACAGCGCCCGGAAGCGGCGCTCCGAGCGGCGCAGTGCCTCGGTCGCGAGACGCTCACGGGTCACGTCGCGCGCCACCGCCACCAGCCCGGCCGGCTGACCGCGTTCTTCCAGCGGTGCCACCGAGACGTCCGCGATCCGCATCCCGTCCGGCCGGCGGATCAGCGCCTCATACCGATGAGCACCCGAGACCGATCCAGCGGGGGCGGTTTCGTCCGGCAGCAGCACCGCGAGGAATTTTCCCTGGAGCGTCGCGGCCGGTTGCCCGAACAGCACCGCCGCCGCGGGATTGGCGAACTGCACCACACCATCCGCCCCGGCCAGCACGATAGCCTCCTGCGCCGTCTCGACCAGCTGGCTGTAGCGGGCCTCGAGCCTCACGTATTCGGTCAGATCTTCCACCGCGACCACGAAGCCGCCCTCAGGGCGCGCCGTCGCCGTCAGCGCCACATGCTGCCCCCGGGTGGTGTTGAGCACGAGGCTCGTGCGCGTCCCGCCCACCGCCGCGCCGACCAGGGGATCGAGTGGTGGTACCGGCCAGTCGCGGAACAGTGGCGCGAGCGGGAGGCCGGGCAGCGCGGTGATATCGACACCGGCGAGGCTGGCCATGAATCGATTGCCGCGCTCAATCCGCCCGCTGCCATCCACCAGGGCCAGTCCGCTGCCGATCCCATCGAACGCCGCCTGCCATTCGGTCTTGATGCGGGAGACCGTCTCCAGCAGACGACTCCGTCCAATGGCAAGCGCGGCCTGGTCCGCAAAGGCCAGGGCAAGTTGCCGCTCGTCAGGTGCATAGTCCCGCGGCCGATCGTGATAAAAGGACAACCATCCGATGACGCCGCCACAGAAGACCAGCGGCAGCGCCGCGACCGCCGCGAATCCCTCCTGCAGCACCGCCGCGTGAACCGGGCTGGTGCGGTCTTCCCGCGCATCACGCATGAAGTACTGCTGGCCCAGCAAGGCGCTTCCGGCCGAATGCATCTCGCGAAACTGCCGACCGACCACGGCGACATAGGCCGGCGAAAGGCCACGGATCACCATCGGCTCGGCCGCGCCAGTGCGCTCGTCCAGCAGGAAGATGCCGGCGCGTTCCGCCCCGAACACACGCAGTCCTTCCTCCGCTACCGCCGCCATGCTGCCCGCCGCGTCTTCGGTTCCGGCCAGCAGGTGGGCCACCCGGCCCAGCGCGGCGACATGACCCGCGCTCATCCTGGTCCCGGCATGAGCACTTGAATCGCCCCCGCCACCGCGGTGGCGGTAAAGGGCGTGGTCCCGTGCGGCTCCCCATCGAGTTGCACCGGCTGGACCGGGTGAGTCTCCACCGTCACCACGCGGCCCCGGGCATACCCGATCCGCCCCATCCCCGGAGCTAAGGAGCCACGCTCCCGGAGCAGTTCCCAGACCGCGCGCACACTCGAGAGCAGCGTGTCCGCTCGCAGCACGACGACATCCAGGAGGCCGTCGTCCGGTGCGATACCGCGGCGCAGCCGGACGAATGGCGGGATGACCTCGCCACAGTTCGCCACGATCACGAGCGACGCGCTGGCCTCGTATTCAACGCCGTCCACCGTGATCAGGGAATGGATGTTGCGGAGCTCCGGCAACAGGCGGAAGACGGTCGCCACATAGGCCGCGAACCTCCACCGGTGCTTGTCGGCCGTCGAGGTCTCGGCCATCACCCGGGCATCGAAGCCGGCGCCGCAGGCGACGGCAAAGTAGTGCGGACCATCCGCCCGTTCCATCCGGCCGAGGTCGAGCGGCGCCACCCGGCCCTCGAGCATCGTCCGGGCGGCCTTCACCGGATCGGCCGGGATGCGGAGGTTACCCGCCAGCAGGTTGCCGGTCCCGCCGGGAATGAGACCTAACGTCGTACGGCTGCCCACCAGCGCGGCGGCGGCCTGCATCGTCGTCCCGTCCCCGCCGAAGACACCGACGACGTCCACGCCCGCCGCCACCGCGTCAGCCGCGAACCGGCGCGCATCGCCCGGCCCACCCGTCGCCCGCAGTTCCACCTGCCAGCCGCCTTGCCGCAACGTGTCCATCACCGACTGCACGGTGCGCTCGGCGGTCCGGGCCGCCGCGGGATTGGTGATGATGAGCGCGCGAGTCACCGGTCAGTACTCCCGTTCCCAGAGCAAGTCGAGGCCCACCTGATACTTGCTTGCCGAAAAGGTGGGCGACGTGCTGGCCGTCTGGCAGGAGTAGGTCGGTTCGACGCTGGTCTTGAGCCGGAGCCCGCGACTGATCCGGAACTCGGCGTTGGGATAGAATCGCTGCGTATTGGTGCACAGGTCCGCGAC
>JANOFA010000678.1:0-6405 GCA_031413355.1 Gemmatimonadota bacterium
CGTACCAAGTCGTTCCTGATCGGTACTTTCCTCTTTCCTGTGTTGTTTGGCGTCTTCGGTTATCTCCCGAGTGCGCTGATGCAGCGGGAAACCGGGGCGCTGGGCCTGGTCCTCCTTGATGCGACTACGGATGGCTTCGGCCAGCGCCTGGCGACGGCGTTTGACAGCGTCACGATTGGCGAGGGCCCGACCGCAATGGCACGGTATCGGGTTGTGCGAGTTGAGGCGGGTGGGCGGGTGGAAGCCCTGCGGGATTCGATCGTGCAGCAGATCGGGTTGCGGGACGGACCGATCGATGCGGCGGATGGTGTGCTGATCCTGACCGAGGATGCGGTTGCGAACGGCAAGGTGACCTACCTCGGGAGTAACGTCACCAGCTTCCGGGACATGTCCCGGCTGGAGCGGATCCTGGAGCCCCGACTGCGGGAGCAGCGGTTGCGGAGCCAGGGCGCTGCCCCGGGTGTCATCGCGGCCGCTGCGATTGCTCTCGACATGCAGGCCACCAAGGTCACGGAGGGTCAGACGACCGGCGTGAGCTCGGAGGCATCCTTTTTCCTCGCGTACATCATCAATTTTCTGATGTACATGACCCTGCTGCTGTACGGCATCCAGGTCATGAGCGCGATCATTGAGGAGAAGTCCAATCGGATCGTCGAGATTCTCGTGTCCAGCATGACCCCATTTCAATTGCTGATGGGCAAGGTCATCGGGGTCGGTGCCGTCGGACTGGTGCAGCTCGGCATCTGGGGGGCGACGGGTTTCTATGTCACCAGTCTCTTCAAGGGCGATGCTGCGGCCTCCGCCGGCGTGGCAGTCGATGGCACGGCGCGCAGCATGACGCTCCCCTCGGTCAACCCGGACCTGGTGCTCGTCGTGCTGGTGTTCTTTCTGTTGGGTTTCTTCCTCTACTCCTCCCTGTACGCGGCGATCGGTGCCATGTGCAATACGCAGCAGGAGGCACAGCAGGCCAACACGCCAGTCACAATGCTGATCGGTCTGGGGATGTTGTCGATGTTCGCCCTCATCAACGAGCCGTCGGGGACGATGGCCCGGGTACTGAGCTTTATCCCGTTCTTCACCCCCATTGTCGTGCCCGTGCGGTATGCGATCGCACCCCTCCCGTTGAGCGAAGTGCTGCTGGCCGTGGCGGTGATGCTGTTGGGCATCGCGGGGACCGTGTGGCTCGCTGCGCGGATCTATCGTGTCGGCGTCCTTTCGTATGGCAAGAGGCCCACGTTGAAGGAGCTCTGGCGCTGGGCCAGGACGGCCTGACCCCGGTGTAGAGTCGGGGATTGGTGGCAGGGATTGAGTGGGCTGGTGGGCCAGGGTTCATTCCTCGCCCCACTGGCCCACTTTCGTTCCCCTGCCCAAGTTCCCTCGCATGAATTCCTACGATGTCATCGTGATCGGCGGCGGCCACGCCGGGACCGAGGCCGCCAGTGCCGCGGCCCGGCTCGGCGCGCGGACGCTATTGCTCACTCAGAATCTCGAGACGATCGGCCAGCTGTCCTGCAACCCGGCGATCGGTGGAATCGCAAAGGGGACGGTCGTTCGAGAGGTGGACGCGCTAGGTGGCGTCATGGGTCGTGCGACCGACCGCGCGATGATCCAGTTCCGGATGCTGAACCGCTCCAAAGGCCCCGCCGTCCGATCGCCGCGCGCGCAATGTGACCGCGGGCTCTATCGACGGGCAGTCCGCTCCCTGCTCGAGCGTGAGACGGGGTTGGAGTTTGGCCAGGGGACCGTCACGGGCCTGGTGATTCGCTCCGGTCGGATTGAAGCCGTCGTCACGCGCGAGGGGCTGACGATCGCCACCCGGGCCCTTGTCGTCACGGCCGGGACGTTCTTGCGGGGGCAGATCCACCTTGGCAGGGATGCTGGTGTTGCGGCTGGAAGGGCGGGCGATCAGGACTCTATTGAGCTATCACAAGCTATTGCAGCGTATGGTATTACAGTAGAACGGTTCAAGACTGGAACTCCCCCGAGACTGGATGGACGGAGTATCGATCTTGAGCGGTTGCCGCGGCAGGATGGGGATGTCGAACCCTTCTGGTTCTCCTTCCATGAGCGGATACCCCGGCTCCCCCAACTCCCGTGCTATCTCGCCTGGACCGGCGGTGAGGTCAGGGCCATCATCGAGCGGGAACTTCATCAATCTGCGCTGTACGGTGGTATGATCAGTGGTCGTGGTCCCCGCTACTGCCCATCGATTGAGGACAAGATCGTCAAGTTTCGGGATGCGGAACGCCACCAGCTGTTCCTGGAACCAGAAGGACTGGAGACGAGGGAGCTTTACCTGAACGGGCTTTCGACCTCCCTGCCGGCGGCGACTCAGGTGGATCTGGTGCGAGCGGTGCCAGGACTGGAGTCGGCGGTGATCACGCGGCCCGGGTATGCCATCGAGTATGACTATTTCCCGCCGACCCAACTGCTCCCAACCCTTCAGGTACGTGACTGCCTCGGGCTCTACTTCGCCGGGCAGGTCAACGGCACCACAGGGTACGAGGAAGCGGCCGGCCAGGGGATAATGGCCGGAATGAACGCCGCACTCACCGGATCCGGCCGAGCCCCGGTTGTTCTGCGGCGGGACCAGGCGATGATCGGGGTCCTCATTGATGACCTCGTGACCCGCGGGGTTGATGAGCCTTACCGGTTGTTCACCTCACGCTCTGAGTTCCGCCTCCTGCTCCGTCAGGACAACGCCCTCAGGCGGCTTTTTCCTCTCGCCCGAGCGTTCGAGCTGCTGGCTCGGGATGCACTGGAGGCTGGCGAGGAACGTTTGAGTCGCGAGGAAGTTGTTCGAATGGAAGCAGATACGATTACTCTCACACCGCATGCAGTCAATGGGCATCTCAGCGCCCGTGGTTCGTCCGAGATCTCGGGGCCGACCAAGGTTGCCGATCTTGCCCGTCGGCCGATGCTCCCACTGGATGGATTGCTCAGGGCTTCAGGTTGGAGCGGTGATCCCACTGCGGTGGAGTGGGCCGATATCGAGCTGAAATACGAGGGGTACCTGAGGCGGGAGACGTTGGCGGCCGAGCGGTTGGCATCGCAGGAGAATTTTCTCCTCCCTCCAGATCTCCCCATCCTGAGCCTGCAAACCCTCTCCCGGGAGGCTCGGGAAAAGTTGGCTCAGCTGCGACCGACGACAGTCGCCGGTGCCGGACGAATTCCGGGGATCTCTCCCAGCGATCTTCAGAACCTCGTGATGGAGACGGTGAAGTGGAATGCGCGACAGCTCGCGCCGGTCCAGCGACCCGACCCTCCCGCCGGCACCCGGCGTTCCACGTGAAACACCGGGACCCCGCAGGTCGATCGAGGAGATGACGGGACAGCCCAGACGACGAGACAGCCCATATGTTCCACGTGAAACAGATGGCGCCGCATGACGACTCAACCGAAGTCAGATCAATCACCTGGGCAAACAGCTGCCAAGCGGGAATCTCACCATTTCGGACTTGCCCGCTCAACGCTATATTCAGAGACCGATTCATTACGCAATAAATCACCGAACAGATTGTCTGATTAGTATCGTAAGCCACATAACAACAAAGACTTACAAATGGCCAGAATCATCGCGATCGCGAATCAGAAGGGGGGCGTAGGCAAGACCACCACGGCGGTGAATCTCGCTGCCTCTCTGGCGATCGCCGAGCGGAAGACTCTGCTGGTGGATGCTGATCCGCAGGGTAATGCGACGAGCGGGGTTGGGGTCCGACGGGATCAGGTACGCCTGTCGCTCTATGATGTGATGATTGACGGTCGGCCAGTTCACGATGTCTTGCTGAAGGACGCCAATCTCCCGTTCCTCGACGTGCTACCCGCGACACAGGACCTGGTTGGTGCGGAGCTGGAGTTGGTCGAGCGGCGCGATCGGGAGCATGCCCTCGCGCGGGCACTCGAGCCGGCGCGCGCGACCCATGAATACATTCTGGTGGATTGTCCGCCCTCGCTCGGCCTCATCACGTTGAATGTGCTCGCGGCCGCCGATGGGGTCATCATCCCGATTCAGTGCGAGTACTACGCGCTCGAGGGCATTTCCCAGCTACTGAACACCGTGAAACTGGTGCAGCAGAACTTCAATCCCCGTCTCGCGATCGACGGGGTCTTGCTGACGATGTACGACTCTCGGGTCAATCTGTGCCGGCAGGTTGCGGCCGATGCCAAGGAGTATTTCGGCGCCCGCATGTTTCCCACGGTCATTCCGCGCAACATTCGCCTCGCGGAAGCACCGAGCTACGGCAAGCCGATTCTGCTGTACGACATCCAATCCGTCGGGGCAAAGAGCTATCTGGCGGTCGCACAGGAGCTGGTGCGTCGCGCGGAAGCCCACGCGCACGAGGAGCCCGCCCTCCCCGAGGTGGCCCGTGAGTGAATCCAAGCGACTCGGTCGTGGGCTGGAGGCACTCCTCGGTCCCGTCTCCCGCCGGGAAGCCGAGGCGGGTGGAATGCTGCAGGAACTGCCGGTGTCGGCCATTCGTCCCAACCCCTATCAGCCACGGGCCAGAATTGACGAGCCGCAGTTTCAGGAACTCGTTGCTTCACTCGAAGCCTCCGGGCTGCTCCAGCCGGTTCTCGTTCGACGGCACCTCGACAGCTACCAGCTCATCGCGGGAGAACGCCGCTGGCGCGCAGCCCAGAAGCTGGGGTGGGAGAAGATCCCGGCCGTCATCAGGGAAGCCGACGATCGCACCCTGCTCACCCTCGCGCTGGTCGAAAATCTGCAGCGCGACAACCTGTCGGCCATTGAGGAAGCAACTAGCTACCAGCGGCTCATCGATGAATTCCAGGTCTCCCAGACCGAGGTGGCGAAGCTGGTCGGTCGGGACCGCTCGACGGTGGCCAACGCACTGAGGCTGCTCAAGCTGCCAACAGAGGTCACCGGAATGGTGGACGATGGTCGCCTCTCCGAGGGGCATGCGCGCGCCCTGCTGGGACTGGGCGACCGTGCCCACATCCTCCGGCTGGCGCAGGACACGGTGAGAGAGGGGTGGTCGGTGCGAGACCTCGAGGTGAAGGTGCGGGGCGCCAGGCCTGCCGGGACGCGACGTACCGCAGTACGGCAGCAGGCTCCCGAGCACCGTCGGGTCGAGGACGCGCTGCGCAAGCGGCTGGGCACCGACGTCCGGGTGACCGCCCGCCGCCGCGGCCGGGGCTTGCTCGCGATCAGCTACTACTCCGAGGATGACCTCTCCCGGGTGCTCGACGTGATCCTGGGTGAACCATTCGGAGGCTGAGCGTGGATCGGCGCCACATCACGATCGTGGTGCACCAGGACGGGACGCCGGTCTCCCGTACCTGGCGGCTGTCGCTCTGGACGATTCGGGCGGCACTTGTCCTGGCGGCGGTGATCGCAGCGCTCCTGCTCATCGGCGTGGCGCTGTACCTGCCCATCGCGACCCAGGCGGCCCGGGTACCCGGCCTGGTCCGGGAACGGGATCGGCTGCAAGTCGAAAGCAGGCGCATCAGCGAATTGGTCGCAGCGTTGGACAGCGCGGAACGCCGCTACGATCGAATCCGGGACATGCTGGGGGCGGACGTGGTCGTGGACCCGATGCGCCGGACCGCGTCGCTGCCGATCTCGCCCGCGATCACCGCCCGGGCAGCCGGACGGCCAAGTCGCTACGAGTCCGGCGGATCAATCCCGAGCCACTGGCCGCTGGATGAAACCGGTTTCGTGACCCGAGGCCAGGCCAGCGGCGGTACTGGTGATGATCGGGGCGGAGATGCCCATCCGGGCATTGATATCGCGCTCCCGATCGGCACGGCGGTCCGGGCCTCCGGCGGCGGGACCGTGCTCGAAGCCGGCGAACAGGCGGAATACGGCCGCTACGTCCTGGTGGAGCATCCCGAAGGCTATCAAACCGTGTATGGCCACCTGAGTCGCATCGCCGTCGCTCCCGGCGCCCTCGTTGGCGCTGGTCAGGTGGTGGGCCTGACCGGGAACACCGGGAACTCAAGTGCCCCGCATCTGCACTTCGAGATTCGTCAAAACGGTTCTTCAATCGACCCGCGGACCCTTCTGAAGGAGCCACGCTGATGGCAATCTTTTCCCGTCCCTCCCAAGCCAGTCGCCCCGACCTGCCCGCTCGTCGGGGAGACGGGGCCGGCCTGACGATCATCGCGAGCGGCACAACAGTCGCCGGCGACCTCATCAGCGACGGCATCGTCAAGATCGAGGGAACCGTCGAGGGATCGATTCGTGCTGGCACGCAGCTCCTGATTGCCCCCGGGGCCCAGATCCGCGGGGATGTCTTCGCGCTGGAAGTTGTCGTCGGCGGAGATATCCGGGGCGGTGTCCACGCGGACGAGCGGGTCGAGATTCAGTCAGGCGCCGTGGTCGAAGGCGACATCCACACCCAGCGCATTCATGTCGTCGATGGTGGTCGGGTGAACGGCCACATC
>JANOFA010000679.1:0-5234 GCA_031413355.1 Gemmatimonadota bacterium
ATCAACTGGGCCTCGGCCTTGGGGATATGTTGACCGTGGTGCTTTCGTTGACGCCGGCCGACTTTCGCAAAAGCATGACCACGACGAGCGGCGGACATAAATTAGCCCGATGCGCAAGCGGAACGGGACGAATCGCGGCAATTCCTCGCTCACGCGTCGGGTTACATTGGTAAGTTTTCATCTGCCGCTCGCCTTAGACACGATAATTCGAAAGTGCAAACTCGTAAATCGATTTTAGCAACGGAAAGTCCTCATAAAACCGCTTCCGCAGATGAGTGGGCGACGGTTCGTCGTAATCCGAAACATTGAAATGCGGAAGCGTCAATTTGGGCTTTCCCAAAATCTTCCCAAGCGATTCGATCGAATACGGCATGTCCTCGAAGCACCCAGACCACCAATGGCAGCGGTGTGGCGACGGTGGGGACCTGGACGCTCGGCCCGGCGGCCGGCATCAACACGATGACGGCGACGAGCACCGGTCTTGGCGGTAGCCCGGTCAGCTTCAATGCGACCGGTGGAGCGACCGCCTCCAATTTCAATATCGATCTCCGCTTCCTGGGCAGTGGCTCGCCCAGTCAGCAAGCGGCGTTCACCGCCGCCGCTACACGGTGGGAACAGGCAATCATCGGTGACATCTCCAGCGTGTCAATCACACTCGTGAACGACACGCTCTGCACGCGAGATGGGCAACCCAATCCCACTCCGATCAGTGTCAGCGGGACGGTCGACGACGTCGTGATTTTCGCGGATCTACGGGCCATCGACGGCGTGGGCAACGTCCTCGGAGCCGCCGGCCCGTGCTACATCCGCTCGGCGGCGCAGAACTCGCACACGGTTGTGGGATACATGAAGTTCGACATCGCCGACCTTGCCGGTCTCGAGGCGGGCGGCGAACTCACTGATGTGGCGTTTCACGAGATGGGTCACGTACTCGGCTTCGGGACGTTGTGGAATCAGAATCCCCACACCCTCATCAATGGCCTTGGGGGCGCCAATCCGTTCTTTGTCGGAACGGCGGCGCGTGCCGCATTTCTCACGGAAGGCGGGGCATCGACCGTAACACCGGCGGTTACTGGTGGCGAGTGCGTTTCCTCTCCTGCGGCAGAAAATTTCGCCCGCACCACCGTGCCGATCGAGAACACCGGCGGCGCTGGAACCGCATCGTCGCACTGGGAGGAATGCATTTTCTTTAGTGAAGTGATGACCGGCTACATCTCGGGCGCGGTGAAGCCGTTCAGCCTTACCTCTCTCCAGTCTATGGCGGATCTGGGGTATCAGGTCAATCCAGCCGCGGCCGATCCTTTCAACCTTTCGACGCAGCCTTCGCTCCGGGCGCCTGACGCGGGCTCGCGGGTCATCGACCTGCGCGACGACATCCTGCGGAACCCGATCATTGTCGTGGATGCCCAGGGCAGGGTGTTGGAGGTCATTAGGCAGTAGTCCACGACACTCGACAATCCACCCCGGGCGGGAGGCCACCGGCTTCCCGCCCGGGGCGCATCCGGGGTAGCCGTCGGGTCCCGTCACAGCCTGTGGCGCCGGTCCGCCGGCCGGATGTCGCGCCGATCCCCCGGGCGCTCTGCCGCAGCGTCAGGCAGAACGCACCGCTCCTGCTCGTATCGCCTTTCTGGAGTGACACTTCGCTGGTTGTCTCACCCTTCTCCTGTGCCCTCGGTCACGGCATCACTTGCCGGTTCTCCCCACCTTCCATGCAGCCGTAGAGATCGTTCCCTACATACCGGATACCCCGGACACGCTATGAGATGGATTGCCCCAGCGGCGCTGGCCTTGGGCCTGCTCGCCGCTATGCATGCTCCTGTGGCTGCACAACGTGCCGCCACGACACCGCGCCGTGGCCTCTGGGTCGGCGCCGGCCTGGGGCTCGGCTCCGCCCAGCTCACCTGCTCGGTCTGCCGCGGCGGCCGGGATGGCGGGACCACCGGCTACCTCCGGTTCGGGACCACCGTGGGTCGAAACGTCCTGCTGGGCGCCGAGACCAACGTCTGGTACCACACCGGCGGACAGGTGGACTATCTGCTCGCCTCGCTCTCCGGGGTGGTCTACCTCTATCCCCGTCCGGGCAGCGGGCTCTACCTCAAGACCGGCGCCGGGTTCGCGCAGTACTCCGCCAAGGACGACACCGACAAGGTCAGCAGCAACTCGATCGCGCTGCAGGTGGGGGCCGGCTGGGAATTCCTGATGACCCGCTCCATGTCGATCGTGCCGTTCCTCAACTTCCTCGGAACGACCGGCGGTGATGTCCGCATCAATCGGACAATCTCCGGCCTTTCCGCCAACACCAGTCTCATCCAGCTCGGCGTGGGCGTCACGCTGCACTAGCTGCTTTCAGGAGGATCGAATGTTCCAGTCCATGCGAAACCTGCGTCGTACCCTCGGCGCTCTGCTCATGCCGGCCACCGCGCTCACCGGCTGCGGCGATGCCGGGTACAGCGGTACCGGACCGGTTCAGGAAGTCGGCCCGGCGTTCCAGTACAACATCTGGGTGCCCTCCGCCGGTGACACCTGCACCCCCGCCATCCACAACCAGTACTCCGTGGTCGGGCCGGACGGGAAGCGCTACAACAGCTGGCATCCGCCGGTCGATCCGGCCAGCGGCTGCAGCTTCGGCCACGAGCACGGCCGCGACCCGAGAGGTTCCCAGCTGTTCGCCAAGGTCGGCCAGATCCCCTTTGGCCTGGCCAACGAGGCGCTGGAGACCTGGGACCCGCAGGGTGTGCGGCACGAGGATCACTATGGCCACAAGATCGACTGGGAGAACAACCTGGAGTTTGTCCGGAAGGATGGCGTGACCGGGTCGCTGTTCAGCGTGAAGTGTGACGTGCTCGCCAAGCTGCACCAGGGCACCCACTCGAAGGACGCCTTTACCAACAACCTGCATGAAGTCGCGTACCATATCGCGTGCAACGACGGCACCGAGATGCACGTGACCATGATGTCGGCCATCGGCACGCCGGGCGGCTTCACCCGCAGCTGCGATGGCGTCCGGGTGGATGTCGGGGCACCCTCGCCCGCCAATTCGCCCAATGGCGGCGGTCAGCGGATCATCCCCGACCGCACCTGCGTCGACCAGTTCATGCATGTTGGAGCCAACCAGCGGGCCGATTACGACCGCGCCCTGCACGAGAGCTGGCAGACCTCGAACAGCGTGCGGACCGAGGGTGGCCATACGGTGGCCCACTTCAATCCCTACTTCCAGGTCTTCTCGCCGAGCCGGTTCCATGATCCGGCGGCGCCGCTCGTCACCGGCCGGCCGATCGCCGAGTGCGACGTCCTCAATCCGGCGCGCGACCGCAACGATGACGACTGTGACAACTCCACTAACGGTGGCGCCCTGACCGGTCTTGCCTACGATGATGCCCGCTCCCAGTTCAACGGGGTGCGTCGCTTCATTGACGTCAATGACAACGATATCGACAACGCGGGTGGGGAGAACATCTGGTACAGCGACCCGTTCGGCCGCAACGCGAAGAAGTCACCCTTCCCCGGCAGCGTCCGCCAGTGGGTCGCCAAGGTGAAGAATGACTACGGCTTCAGCGTGAACGGGCCGGCGATCGGCTTCAACCGCAACTACGGCGCGGCATCGGTACACGCGCCGAACTGAGTCCCACAACACCAACGCCCTCTCCGCCGGTGGCGGGGAGGGCGTTGGTGTTGGGGGGAGCAATCAGCATTCAGCAGTCAGCAGTTCCTGCCGCACGAGCGGCAAGCGGTTGGAACATCGCCTCGCCTCGTGGGTTTCCGCTGACCGCTGACCGCTGACCGCTGACCGCTGACGGCTGACGGCTGACGGCTGACCGCTGACCGCTGACCGCTAGTATCTCCTCAACGGCACATCCGAGCTCAACGGCTCACCGATATACAGGATCACGTCCCGTCCGGCGTAGCCTGGCGCGCTGACGCGCACCGACTGGGTCCGGCACCGGTCCACCAGTGAGCGGTCGAACACCAGCTTGTACTCCCCGGCATCGTTGCTGAACGTCCCGAACGCCGTCCCCAGGATCTGCAGCCTGGCGCCGGCCAGCGGCTGACCGTTGTCCTCCCGGTAGATCCGTCCGGCTACCGCGGCCATGCCGGCGGGCAGGGTGGAATCGGCGGGATCCGGCGGCGGCAGGCTGCAACCACGGGAGTCGAGCGGATTGGCGGTCTCCCACGGCCGGTTGTCGCTCCGGCCAGCGAGCGCCCCCAGGCGGCTCGGGCCCCGGCCAAAGAGGCGGCGGGCCTCGGTCTCGAGCGCGGAGGCCCCGCTGGTGACCGGCACCGGAGCGACGGGGCCAGGGGTCGGCTCGGCCGCCGCAGCGTCACCGCGGGTCGGCGGCGTTGCCTGGTCACCTTCATCGGGCGAGGGATCGGGCCGGGTGGCTTCAGAGCGGGCCGTATTCGGCGGGGCGTTCGGATCCTCCTCCGGGGTGGGGGTCACCCGTGCCGTGGACCCCGGGTCGGTATCGGGGCCGGGCGTGAGCGGGGCGGCCGGCGGTTCCTCAACTGGCTCGGGTACGGGCTGGACCGGGCGCGGGGTTGGGGTGGGACGGGGAGGCGCAAAGGTGAGCTGGATCGGCTGCACCGCTTCGCGCTGTTGCGGCAGGCTTGCCACTCTTCCGCGCATCGGTCCCTGCAGCAGCCACCAGATGAGGCAGACATGGAACACGACGCTGACCACCAGGGCGGCCCACCGCCGGTTCCAGGCCTTCGCTGAGGGGAGGACGGTCGAGTAGGACACCTGACGCGCTCGCTTCGATCCCGCCATCGGACTCCGCCGCTCAGCCCGCAAGGGCGCGCTTCAGGATCTTGCCCGAGCCGGTCTTCGGCAACTCGGGCAGGAAGCGCACCTGCCGGGGCAGCTTGAATCCGGCGAGCTTCGGCCGGCAGAAGTCGGTGAGCTCTTCGGCCGAGAGTCGCGCCCCGTCCCGCAGGACCACGGCGGCGTTGACCACCTCGCCCCAGATCGCGTCCGGGCTGCCGAACACCGCGGCCTCCAGAATGCCCGGATGCTGATACAGCACCGCCTCGACTTCGGTCGAATAGACCTTTTCCCCGCCGGTGATGATCATGTCCTTCTTCCGGTCGACGATCGAGACGTAGCCCTCGCTGTCAAGCACCGCGAGATCACCGGTACGCAGCCAGCCGTCAGGGGTGAAGGCGGCAGCGGTGGCCTCGGGGCGCCGCCAGTAGCCTGGCGTGACGGTCTCGCCCCGCACCTGGATTTCGCCGACGGC
>JANOFA010000680.1:0-1545 GCA_031413355.1 Gemmatimonadota bacterium
GATCGACCCGGAACGCGCGGCGCAGAACTTCCGCCGCCTGGCGCGGGAAGGATTGGACGGCGCCTACGGATTCTACGAGGCGATCGACTATACCCATCGCAAGCCGGACGAAGGGGAGGGTACCAGGGGACCGCGGCCGCACGGATCGAAGGGCAGTGTCGTGCGCGCCTTCATGGCGCACCATCAGGGGATGAGCCTGGTTGCGCTCACCAATGCGCTGCTCGACTACCCGATGGTGCGGCGCCTCCATGCCGATCCGCGCATCCAGGCCACCGCGATGCTGCTGCAGGAGCGCATCCCGCGTCACGCGCCGATCACCCAGGCCCGGCCGGCGGAGGAAACCCGGGTCGCCGCGCCCGCCACCACCGTGGCCGCCCGCCGGTTCCGCTCGCCGCACACCAGATATCCCCACGCCCAGTTTCTCTCCAACGGCAGCTACACCGCTGTGGTCACCAACGCGGGCGGCGGGGCCAGTTTCTGCCGCGGCCTTGCCGTCACGCGCTTTCGCGAGGATGCGACCCGCGACGTGGGCAGCCAGTTCCTCTACCTTCGCGATGTTCGCAACGGGTCGGTCTGGTCCGCCACCTATCATCCTGTCGCGCGGGAACCGGAGGACTACCGCGTCTCCTTCCAGGCCGAAAGCGCCACCTTCCGCCGTCGCGACGAGGACATCCGCACCCAGATGGAGATCGCCGTCTCCACCGAGGACGATGTCGAGGTGCGCCGTCTCACGATCAGCAATCTCAGCGACCGGCCCCGGGAGCTCGAAGTCACCAGCTACGCCGAGATCGCGCTGGCCACGCAGGCCAGCGATCTCGCGCATCCGGCGTTCAGCAAACTGTTCATCGAAACCGAGTACCTGCCCGAATGCGCCGCCCTGCTGTGCGCCCGTCGGCCCCGCAGCCGGGAGGAGTCCGGCGCCTGGGCGGTCCACGTCCTGAGCGTGGAGGGGCGGATGCAGGGCCCGGTCGAATGGGAGACCGACCGGCTTCGGTTCCTCGGCCGGGGCCGCGGTCCCGAGAATCCCGTCGCCCTCGACGGCCGGCCGCTCTCCGGTACGACCGGGGCGGTGCTCGACCCGATCGTCAGCCTGCGCCAGCGGATCCGCCTCGCGCCAGGCGGATTCGTCCGGCTTTCCTTCGCGACCGGCATGGCCTCGACCCGCGATGCGGCGCTGGCGGTGGCGCAGAAGTACCACGATCCGAGTGCGGCCGCCAGGACCTTCGCGCTCGCCTTTACCCATACCCAGGGCACGCTGCGCCACCTCGGCATCAGCAGCGAGGAAGCCCGGCTGTTCGAGCGTCTGGCCTCCCGCGTGCTCTACGCCGACGCTTCGCTGCGCGCCGGACCCGAGATCCTGGCGCAGAACATCCTGGGCCAGCCAGGACTCTGGGGCCACGGCATCTCCGGTGACCTCCCCATCCTGCTGGTCCGGGTGCTCTCGGCCGACGACGTGCCCCTCGTGCTGCAGCTGCTCAAGGCACAGGAGTACTGGCGCATCAAGGGGCTCAAGGCCGACCTCGTGATCCTCAACGAGCACCCGGT
>JANOFA010000681.1:0-2173 GCA_031413355.1 Gemmatimonadota bacterium
CGAGCCAGGCAGCCGGTGGAGTTACAGTCTGGCCGTGGACCGGACGCTGTTTCGCCAGAGCACGCTGCTGGTCGGTGAGGTCGTCGTGCTGCGCCCCGTCCGGGGTGCGCCGGTCGAGGTCGATGCCGCGATCGGTGCCAGGTACCAGTGGACCACGACGACGGTCTTCGATCTGGGGCTGCGGCGGCGGCTTCGCCAGGCCGTCGGGCCGGACATCGCGGTCACCGCCGGATTCTCGCATGCCTTCGCACTGCCGTGGCTGATGCCACGGGGTGCGGGCCGCTGACGGAGGTCTCGCTCATCATGAATCGCACCCACGTCGCTCTGATTATTGGCTGCCTTGCGACCCTCCCTGGCTCGCTGGCGGCGCAGGACCAGCGGAACGAGCAGTTCTACTATCCCGGCAGCTTCAACTGGCAGTTTCTGTCGAAGTATCCCGAAGGCGGTCGCCTGTTCAACGCCTTCGACTACGGTCACGCGGTGTTGTACGAAAAGCTCTATACCCGACCGCGCGACCTTGTGGGAGAGCTGGAGACCCGCCAGTACAATTACCTGACGACCGACCTGCTGGTGCGCCCGCCACGGTTTGCCGTCGCGGAGGAGACGATCGAACCGGCGTACGCCAAGCTGGCCTGGCGCGCCAAGCTGATCTTCGACTGGGCCCACCTGCTGCACCGCCAAATCTACGATGTCTATGCCGATGAGCGACTGACCCGCGCGGCGCAGAATGCACGCATCGAACAGCTCACCGACTACTACCTGTCAAACCACCGGTTGGCGTTCTCCGCGGTTCCCAAGTCCATGTCCCTGATGGACGACCAGTACTACAGCCAGGTCTTCCGGCGCGAGTACCCCAAGTTCAACGGTCTGATCTGGGCCTACCACTGGCTGCAGGTAGGGCTGTATGAGCCCCTGATTCAGGGCGCGACTCCGGGAGAGAAGAAGGCGGGGGTGCAGGCAACGATCGCCCGGTTCTGGACCATGCTCAAGGACGCACCGGCGCGATTCCCGAAAGTCATGCCAATGACGCCGGTCGTCGCGCCGCTGTTCACCGCGGCGCACCCCCGGGCGGCGATCATCTTCGACAACCTGCACATGACGCACGACATCATTTCCGATATCCTCGCCTCGGATACCGTGCCGCGGGGCCGGAAGCGGGCGGTGATCTACGCCGCGCTCGACGAAATGCAGGACACCACCCGGAATGTGATGTCGCGGGAGGAGTGGCAGAACATGGGCGAGATGATGGGCGGCATCGGCATCATGGGCGGGCCAGCGACCGGCCTGCTTCCCGAAGTGCCGACGTTCGGCGCACAGGCGCCCGAAATGGGGGGCATGACCGACATGGCGCACGACTCAACGCACCACTAGGTTGACCGCCGATGCCGGCGGCCCGTAGTTTCGTGCCTCTCTTCACCCATGAGGTCGACATGCCCTTCAATGTCCCGCGACCCCGCCGAGCACTGCTGGCGCTGGCCTGGATCATCTCGTTGCCGACGGGGGTCGAGGCCCAGACCTCAGCGGACTCGGCTGCTGTCGCGGCCACCGCGGGTGAGTTTCACCACGCTCTCGCCCGGGGTGACAGCGCGGCGGTGCTCGCCCTCCTCGCCCCCGATGTGACGATCATGGAGGCTGGCGGCCTCGAGTCGCGCCAGGAGTACCGGCAACATCACCTGCCAGCTGATATCGCCTTTGTGCGGGCCGTGCCATCAGTGATCGGTGGGTTGTCGGTCGTCATGCACGGAGACGTTGCCTGGGTGATGTCAACCAGCCGTTCCACTGGCACCTTCAAGGGGCGCAAGGTCGACAGCCGGGGGGCAGAACTCCTGATCCTGAGCCGCAGCGCCGACGGCTGGCAGATCCGCGCCATTCACTGGTCCTCGCACTGACACCGGCAGGCGGGCTGAAATGGCTGGAGCGGCTACCTGAACGATTCCTGACGTGGCCTCCTCGTCAGGGCCAATCTAGGAACGCGGCGTGGCGTCGTGGGGCGCGACCGGTGAATCATCGCGCCGTGGCCCCCGAAGGGTGGACCAGCCGGCGACGGTGGCCACGATCACATTCGCTGTGATGATCGGGCGGGCACTGATCGCCACGCCATAACCCATCCACACCACCGCGGACACGGCCTGCACCCGGCGCAGCGTGAGCTGGTTGCGGCAGAAATAGGAGC
>JANOFA010000682.1:0-1147 GCA_031413355.1 Gemmatimonadota bacterium
GCAGAGGCGGCCAGGAACCACCGCCCGTCGGCCCTCACTCTCAGCGGAGAAACAACCCCGCAATGCGCGGCGCCGCCGAGATGAAGGTCCGGTCGCTGTTGACCAGCACGGCAATGATCAGGTGCTGCTCCGGATAGATCAGCAGGTTCGCCGTTCCACCAATTGACCCACCGGTGTGCCCCACCCAGCGCCGGCCCGACGCATCGACGCCCGAGCGCCATCCCAGACCGTAACTGGTCGCCGTCCCCTCGACAGTGCGCTGCGAAGCCCACAGCAGGTCGCGAGTCGCCGGCCGCAGCAACTTTCCCTCCAGCAGTTTCCTCCCGAAGCGTGCCAGGTCTTCCGTCGTCGAGAGAAATCCCCCGCCGGCCCACTTGTAGCTGTTGTCGACATAGGGGGCGTTAGTCGCGGGTGCGGCAGAATCAGCGTGCACGTAGAACCGGGAGCGGAACGGGATGAGGCTGTCGTTGAACTCCGCGACCGTGCGGGTCATGCCCGCCGGTCCGAAGACCCGGCGCGCCATGTAGGGCAGGAATGGTTCCCCGCTGGCCGCTTCGATGACCGCGCTGATGAGGTTCCAGCCATAGGACGAATAGGCGTACCGGCTTCCCGGTTCGAAGAGAAGCGTATCATCGGCGAAGATGGCCAGCCCGTCGTGCACCGTGTCGTAGTGCCGGGTGTTCTCCATCTCGTTGTCGCGATAGTGCCGGACGCCGGCGAGATGGCCCGCGAGCTGGCGAGTGGTGACGGGCCAGCGCTTCTCGGGAAAGTCCGGCAGATAGCGCTGGATGGGCGCGTCCAGATCGAGCCTTCCTTCCTCGAGGAGCAGGCCGAGCGCGATCGAGGTGAGCGGCTTGGAGACGCTGCCGACCCGGAAGCGGGTGAGCGGGGTGACCGGCACGCGCTGTTCAAGATCCGCGAAGCCGAAGCCTTCGCTCCAGATCATCACACCGTCGCGGATGACGGTGATCGACGCGCCAGGCGCCCGAAGCCGCGCCATGGTATCGAGCACGAAGGTGCGGGCGGTGGCGATCGCGGCCGCATCGGACTGGACGTCGGGCGATTGCGCCGCCAGCGGTGCCGTGGCAATCGTCAGGAGCAGCGTCGCGTAAGACCGCATGATAGCCTTCCCCAGCAAGGGTCTACC
>JANOFA010000683.1:0-5428 GCA_031413355.1 Gemmatimonadota bacterium
TCGCTGGTGTCGCCGATGATGGTGGCTTCGGATTCGCCATCGCGAAGTCCCTGGCCCAGGCCGGCGCCTCGGTCTGCGTCGGCACCTGGCCACCGGCGATGAACATCTTCCTCGGCCTGCTGGAGCGGGGGAAGATGGACGCCTCGCTGATGCTGCCCGACGGACAGAAGATGGCCTTCGAGAAGATCTACCCGCTCGACGCGATGTTCGATGTGCTGGACGACGCGCCCGCCGAGATCCGGGAGAACAAGCGCTACAAGGAGCGGGGTGACTTCAGCATCGCCGGCGTCGCCGCCGCGCTTACCGCCGACTTTGGCCCCCAGCCGCTCGACATCCTGGTTCATAGCCTCGCCAACGGCCCCGAGGTCAAGAAGCCGCTGATCGACACCAGCCGCGCCGGCTATCTCGCCGCGGTGAGCGCCAGCGCCTACTCCCTGGTCTCCATGGTCCGTACCTTCGGCCCGATGATGCGGCCCGGCGCCAGCGTCCTCTCACTGACGTTCATGGCAGGGGAACGGGTCGTCCCCGGGTACGGCGGCGGAATGTCGAGCGCCAAGGCCGCGCTGGAGGCCGACACCCGCACCCTGGCCTATGAAGCTGGTCGTCGCCACGGGATCAGGGTCAACACAATCTCCGCCGGCCCGTACGCCTCACGCGCCGCGACCGCCATCGGCTTCATCGAGACGATGCTCCGCTACCACCGGATCAACTCGCCGCTGCCGCGCGACCTCGAGGCCGAGGAGGTGGGCCACACCGCCGCCTTCCTGGCCAGCCCGCTCGCCGGCGCCATCACCGGCTCAACGGTGTACGTCGACAACGGCTACCACGCGATGGGCATGGCGGTGGACCCGGCGGCGCTCGGCCTCCCCAGCGGGACATGACCCGTTATTTCGGCACGATCGCCGCGCTGTCGGCGTTCATCGCCGTGGCGGCTGGTGCGTTCGGTGCCCACGCGCTCAAGGCTCGGCTCGAGCCGGATCTGCTCACGGTGTTCGAGACCGCGGCGCGCTACCAGATGTATCACGCACTGGCACTCTTCATCGCGGCCTGGCTGGCGCTGCAGGAGCCCTGCATCTGGGCGGTGCGCGCCGGCTGGTGCTTCATCATCGGCACGGTGCTCTTCTCCGGCAGCCTCTACGCCCTCGCCCTCTCCGGCGTCCGCGCCCTCGGCGCCATCACCCCCTTGGGCGGCGTCGCCTTCCTGGCCGGGTGGATCTGCCTCGCCCTGGCCGCCCGGCCGCGCTGACACCATGCATCACGCCGCGACAGCCTACCAGGCACTGCTGCAGCGGATCGATCGCTGGTTCGAGCAGACCGCGGAGCGACACCCAGGCGTGATCCCCTGTCGCTCCGGCTGCTCGGCGTGCTGCCACGGCCCCTTCGACATCTCGGTGGCGGACGCGCTGTTGCTGCGGGAAGGGCTCGCGCTGCTCCCGGCGGCCGACCGGGCACAGGCGCGGGAACGGGCCACGGAGCTGCTCGACCTGATGCGGGAGCTTGAGCCCGGCTGGGAGGCGCCCTTCGACATCCGCGCCATCGGTGAAGCGCGCTTCGATGCCCTGACCGACGCCCTCGCGGCTGAACCGTGCCCGCTGCTCGATGAGGCCGGCCGCTGCCAGGTCTACGCCCACCGGCCCCTGGTGTGCCGCCTGATCGGCCTGCCGATGGTCACCGCGAATGGCGACGTGCTGGAGAATGCCTGCCCGATCCAGGAAGACTTCCCGGCCTACGCGGCGATGGACCCGCAGCTCTTCGACCTGGAATCGCTGGAGGGGGTGGAGCAGTCCTGCCTCGGGACGGCGGCGGAGGCGTTGCTGGATGGGCCGCAGGACACCGGGTTCGAGACCGTGATCGCGGCGGTAGTGGCGCACCGGTAGGGGTAGCAAGAAATCGAACCCAGCCCGTTGCGCCGATGGGTAGCGGGCGGCCGCCGTGCCGCCCCCAGTCAGCGATGGGTGGATGACGAAAGGGCCGCGTTTACGCGGCCCTTACGATATGGTGGCCGGCCCGTCGTGGCCGCATACCTGCCGTCACGACGGGCCGCTCGGGCTACTTGAGCGGATTGGCCGTCGGATGGACCTGGTACAGGTAGCTGAAGATGATCATCAATGCCACGATGCAGAAGCCGGCCAGCGCCAGGGAGAAGACGAAGACCCCCGAGAGCAGCTTGCCGTCGCTCTTCAGGTGCATGTAGAACATCGCCACCAGGGCGAACTTGATGGCGGAGAGGATCAGCAGCACCTCGGTGACGATGGGCTCGAGCACAGTGGCCAGGCCCGCCGGGCTGTGGCGGTGCACGATGTCATAGGACCAGACCTCGAGGGCCGTCAGGACAAAGAGCACCACGGCGATCTTGGTGTAGGTCTGCCAGGTCGGGTGGCTATGCTCGGCGTGATCGGCGTGAACGGCAGCGTCCATGGGTCAGGGCTCAGCGGATGAGGTAGACGACCGGGAAGATCACGATCCAGACCACGTCGACAAAGTGCCAGTAGAGCGCGGCCATCTCCAGATTCAGCGCCTTTTCCGGCGGCAGCTTGCCGCGCAGCGCGACGACGAGCACCGAGATCAGCCAGACCAGGCCGAGCGTCACGTGAGTGCCGTGGAACCCGGTGAGGGTGAAGAAGCTCGACGAGAAGAGATTCGTCGTGTACCCCATCCCGCGGTGATAGAAGTGGTTGAACTCGTACACCTGCATGCCGACGAAGAACACGCCGCAGAAGATGGTGGCGCAGAGCCAGCCGATCAGCTGCTTGCGGTTGCCCTTCTGCGCCCCGTTGAGCGCGAGCACGACAAAGAACGAGCTGAACAGCAGCAGCGCCGTGCCGAAGGTGACCAGCGCGATCTCGAGCATCGGCTCCTGAGCCACGCCCTTGAGCATCCACTCGGTGTGCGGCTTGGGCCCGACGATGTCGCGGCCCTTGTAGACCAGGTAGACACCGATCAGCGAGGCGAAGAACATGCATTCGGACCCGATGAAGGTCCAGATCGCCAGCTTCCGGTTGTCGATCCCGGTCGAGGTGTAGTGGTGCTCGTCGACGTGTGCGTGTTCGGCCACAGGTGGTTCTCCGGTGATTGACTCAGTACTGCAAGAACGTTCAGCAGTCAGCGGTCAGCAGTCAGCGGTCAGCAGTCAGCAGTCAGCAGTCAGCGGTCAGCAGTCAGCGGTCAGCCACCTGCATTCGGACTCACGCTGGGGTGCGAACCGCACCCTCACCGCTGAACGCTGACTGCTGACTGCTGAACGCTCCCCTTCCCTCACCCCGCCGGCTCGAACGCCCAGGCGAAGATGCCGTACAGCATGATCACGATGCCGACAACGTGGACCCACAGATGCGACCCGCCGATGAAGCCGCCCAGCGTCACCGTGATGCCGATCGCGGCGATCAGCGGATAGTACGACGGATTGGGCATGTGAATCCCGGCTCCGCTCTCCCGGACCGGCTCCGGCAGACTGCCGCCGGCCTGGCGCTTCATCTCCCACAACGCATCCCGGCCATGCACCGTCGGCACTGTCGCGAAATTGAAGTCCGGCGGTGGCGAGGGGATGGCCCACTCGAGTGTGGCGCCATTCCACGGATCGGCGCCCACCGGTGGCTGGGTGCCGCGCCAGGTCTTGAGAATGTTGTACATGAACACCAGGATCGACAGCATCAGGACGAATGCGCCGGCGGTTTCGATCTGGTTCAGCAGCTCGAAGTTCGATTCCGGGCTGTAGGTGTAGACCCGGCGCGGCATGCCCTGCAGCCCGACGATGTGCATCGGGAAGAAAGTCAGGTTGAACCCGAGGAGCGTGAGCCAGAAGTGGACCTTGCCCAGTCCCTCGTCCAGCAGCTTGCCGAACATCTTGGGGAACCAGAAGTAGGCCCCGCCGGAGATCGCGAAGATCGAGCCGCCAAAGAGCACGTAATGGAAGTGGGCGACGATGAAGTAGGTGTCAGTCTGCTGCAAGTCGGCCGGAGGCGAGGAGTGCATCACGCCGGACAGCCCGCCCATGATGAACATGGCGATGAAGCCGAGGCAGAAGAGCATCGGCGTCTTGAACTCGAGCCGCCCGCCCCAGACCGTCCCGATCCAGTTGAAGATCTTCACCCCCGTCGGGATGGCGATGATCATCGTGGTGAGCGCGAAGAACGCATCGGCGAACGGCCCCATGCCGGTGGAGAACATGTGGTGGGCCCACACTCCGAAGCCGACGAAGGCGATGAATGCCCCGGAGAAGACCATCGCCGCGTAGCCGAACAGCGGCTTGCGGGAGAAGACCGGCAGGATCTCCGAGACGATCCCGAACGATGGCAGGATCAGGATGTACACCTCCGGGTGGCCGAACAGCCAGAAGAGGTGCTGCCAGAGCACCGGGTCGCCGCCGCCAGAGGGCACGAAGAAATGGGTGCCGAAGCTCCGGTCGATCATCAGCAGGATCAGCGCGACGGTGATGATCGGAAAGGAGAGCAGCAGCAGGATCTGGGTGATGAAGCTCATCCACACGAACATCGGCATGTGCATCATCTTCATGCCCGGGGCGCGCATGTTGATGATGGTCACGAAGAAGTTCACCGCCGCCGCCAGCGAAGCGATGCCCAGGATCTGCAGGCCGACCGTCCAGAAGTCGATGTTCATCCCGGGCGAGAACTGCTTGCTGGTCTGGTTGGCGTAGCCGAACCAGCCGCCATTGGGCGCCGCGTTGAACAGCCAGCTCGAGTTCATGAGCAGGCCACCCAGCAGGAAGACCCAGTAGCTGAAGGCGTTGAGCCGGGGAAAGGCCACATCCCGCGCGCCCAGCTGCAGCGGGATGAGGAAGTTGAAGAACATCGCCGACAGCGGCATCACCCCGAGAAAGATCATCGTGGTGCCGTGCATGGTGAACAGCTGGTTATAGACCTCGGGACCGATCAGCGTGTTGTTCGGGGAGGAGAGTTGCACCCGGATGAGCATCGCCTCGATGCCGCCCATCAGGAAGAAGAGGAACGCGGTGGCGCCGTAGAGGATGCCGATCCGTTTATGATCGACCGTCGTGATCCAGCTCCACAATCCGGTGGGACTGGCGCTGTGGGTCGGGGCCTGCGGCAATGCGGTGGTCGCCATAAATCTCCAGTCAGTCAGCAGGGGCGATCCGATGGGTCGCCCGTACGTTGTCCTATTGGTTGGCCCGGAGGTACGCTACCAGGGCGCGAGTCGACGAGTGCATCGCGCTTCCGGCGTTCCGCGGATTTCTCCGCTTCCGAGATCAGACGCTGGCTTTCCTTTTCGGCACTTTCAAATTCCGATTCCGCTTTGAGTTTTCTGTCTTCATACCCTTTATTGTAGGATTTTTTCACCCGGGGCCATAAAACGAGTGCGGAAGCAGCCAAACCGACAACAAGACCTATGGCTAAAAGAAAGAACTCGATTTCCCTCACCTCTTTCATCTTTTGCAGTGTCCTGGTTTCTC
>JANOFA010000684.1:0-1013 GCA_031413355.1 Gemmatimonadota bacterium
GAAACTGGGGCCTGCGTTCCCCATACGTTAGCTCACTCCCCCTTCCAGTTCAACTGACCCGAACCCGACCAGCCTCCCATGCGAATCCTCCTTCCGTTTGCCGTTTCGCTTCTCCTTCCCGCAGTCGCGATCGCCCAGCAGGGGCAGGACCATGGGCCCGCCGCGAAAATCGAAGGGGGTGGCGTCTTTCCCGCTGGCTGGCAGGTGCGGCCCGACGAAGGTGGCACCCTTCCCGAGGTGAAGATCGAGGCGATGGCACCCGGCTGGCACCTGACGACCGCCGCCTCGGGGATCATGTACCGCGCCGCGGACCAGGCGAACGGAAGCTACGACGTCTCCGCCAAGCTGCACCTCTTCCCCGAGGGGCCAGGGCACCGGGAAGCCTACGGCATCTTCATCGGCGGGAAGGACCTGAGTGGGGCGGGACAGCGCTACACCTATTTCCTGCTGCGGGGCGATGGTACCTGGAAGGTGAAGCGTCGGAGCGGCGCCGCGACGACCGACGTGACATCAGGCTGGACCGCACACCCCGCCATTCTCAAGGAGTCGCCCTCCGGACCGGTGGCCAACCTGCTCCTCGTGTCGGTGGCACAGGGGAAGGCGCATTTCCTGGTCAACGGGCAGGAGGTGTGGAGTGCCCCTGCGGCGAGCGTGGACGCGGAGGGCATCGCGGGGCTGCGGCTCAACCACAATCTGTCGGTGCATCTGGAGAGTCTGGTGGTGACGCGGCGGTAGAAGGACAGACGGGCAGACGGACAGACGGGCAGACGGAGAGACGGGCAGACGGACAGGTGGTCCGACCGCCCGACCGTCCGACCGTCCGCCCGCCCGACCGTCCGACCGACCGCCCGACCGCCCGACCGCCCGACCGCCCGGAGACGCTACGCTGTGGGGGGCACATCCCCCAGCGCCGCCTGCGCCGCCCGCTGCACGTCACCCTCGCCCTCCGCCGCGATCCGGGCCAGCGCCTGCCGGGACGCCGCCGTTCCCGCCTCAGCCAGCGCCCGCACCAC
>JANOFA010000685.1:0-5180 GCA_031413355.1 Gemmatimonadota bacterium
ATCCGGCGGGACCTCGAGGCGGTCGGATTCGCCTGCGTCGCCCTCGACCCGCGAGGCTATCGCCGCGGCGGATTGCTGGCCGAGCTTCCTGTACTGGGCGGCTGATGCGGCTCTGGACCATTCCCTTGCGCCTGCTTGGAATCCTCGCGCTGTCGATCCTGATCAGCGGCGCGTGGCTGTTGCGGCACGAGATCCTGAGCATCGTCCGGCCCCAG
This sequence comes from Gemmatimonadota bacterium, assembly GCA_031413355.1. Lineage (GTDB taxonomy): Bacteria > Gemmatimonadota > Gemmatimonadetes > Gemmatimonadales > GWC2-71-9 > JADJOM01. The sequence continues at coordinate 216 of JANOFA010000685.1, forward strand.
CTGCACCGTGTTACCGAGGCATTGGACCCGCGCGTCGGGGCACCCACGACGACGGCCCGTGAGCGGGCCCGCGACAAGGTGGACAGCCTGCACGGCTGGAGCGCGGATTCCGTCGTGCTCACCGCCGGCGAGATGGCGGCGCTGCTACTCGATGGCCTGGTGCCGGAGGCGAGGAGTCGCCTTGACTCGGTGACGGTGACACTGGGAGATGGTCGGGTGAGCATCGACGCCAGTCTGGAAACCAGCCAGATTCCGCACGACCTGCTGGGGCCGCTGGCTGGCGTGCTGCGCGCCTGGGAGACGGTGACGGTGGCGGGAGACATCGCTGCCTCCCGGCCCGGCCAGGCGGAGTGGAGCGTGGATGCCCTGACGCTGCGTGGCATCACCCTGCCGCCCGAGGCCAGCCGGACGCTGATCGGTCGAGGTCTGCCTGGTGCCGTGGGGGGAAGGGTCCCGGTGACCCTGCCGAAGGGTGTGTCCAGGATTACGGTCCGCTCCACTGGGGTGGCGCTCTTCCGGGGGCAGGCACAATGAGCCAGCGGCTGCTGGTGGTGGACGACGAGAAGGGCATCCGGGCGATCCTGCAGCAGGTGCTCGAGTACGAGGGCATCGAGGTGAAGGTCGCTTCCACCGGTCGGGAGGGTCTCGCCCTCTTCGAGGAGTTCCGGCCGAACGTCGTCCTGCTGGATGTGAAGATGGCGGGACTCGATGGGCTCGATACCCTGACCCGGCTGCGCGAGCTCAACCCGGAAGCCACCGTCGTGATGATCTCGGGCCATGGCACCGTCGCCACCGCGATCGAAGCCACCCGGCGGGGTGCCTTCGACTTCCTGGAAAAGCCGCTCGACACCGAGCGCCTGCTGCTCACGGTTCGCAACGCATTGGCACATGCCGCGCTCGCCGGGGAGAACACCCGCTTCCGGCGTGAAGTCGAGGCCCGCTACGCGATGGTCGGGGTCAGTCCGGCGCTCAAGGAGGTCCGCAGTGTCGTCGCCCGGGTCAGTCCGACGACGGCCCGGGTGCTGATTACCGGCGAGAGCGGCACCGGAAAGGAGCTCGTCGCGCGTGCCATCCACGAGAGCTCGCCCCGGCGGCACCGGCCGTTTGTCGAGGTGAACTGTGCCGCGATCCCCTCCGAGCTGATCGAGAGCGAACTGTTCGGCCACATGAAGGGCTCGTTCACCGGGGCCGTCGCCGATCGCGAAGGCAAATTCGAGCAGGCCGATGGCGGGACGCTCTTCCTGGATGAGATCGGGGACATGTCGCCCGCGGCTCAGGCCAAGGTGCTCCGGGCCCTGCAGGAGGGCGTGGTGACGCGGATCGGCGGGAACAAGCCGGTGCAGGTCGATGTGCGCATCCTCGCGGCGACGAACAAGCCGGTGGAGGAGGAGATCGCGTCGGGGCGCTTCCGGGAGGATCTCTTTTACCGGCTCAACGTCGTCCCGATCCATGTGCCGGCGCTGCGCGACCGACGGGACGATATCCCCGCCCTGGTGGAGCATTTCGCGAAGCAGCTCGCCAGCGGCACCGGCGTGGCAAAGAAATCTTTCGAGCCGGCGGCGCTGGAGCGGCTGCAGGAGCGTCACTGGCCGGGAAACGTCCGTGAGCTGCGCAACGCCGTGGAGCGGCTCCTGATCCTCGCGCCCGGCAAGGTGGTGAAGGCATTCGATGTCAGTCGCCTTCTGGGGGAAAGCCCCGCCGCCGAGGCGGCCAGCGAAATCTCCACCGCGAAGTACGGAACCTTTGAAGCCTTCCGTGGCGATCTGGAGCGACTGTGGCTCGTGGGCAAACTGAAGGAAAATAACTGGAACGTCACCGAGACCGCCAAGGTGCTGAAGATTCCGCGCTCCAACCTGTACAAGAAGCTTGACCTGTATGGCATCTCGAGGGACGACTCATGAGCGAGCAGCCGCGGAACTGGGACAAGGAGATGGCCGACATCGACAAGATGATGGCCAATCCCTCGGCCGCCGTCCCGGCAAAGAGTGGCGGAGGGTCGGTGCCCGCCCCACGGGCCAGCGGATCCCCCGCTGTCGGCGGCGGGCGAATGGCCGTTCTCACCACCTGGCTCCGGGTACTCCTCGGTGTCGGCCTCGCGGTGGGCATCACCCAGTGGCCCTATCCGACGGCCTGCGGCTTCAACCTCGCGGTCTATCTCGGTGCCATCTTGACGGTGGTGGTGGCCGGCATCTGGAGCAGCATCACTTCGTGGCAACGCCGACTCGGCCTGGCCCACACCCTCTCCATGCTGGTGCTGCTCTGGGGTCTGGTGTTGTCCGCCCGCGAAGTACTGCCGCGGGTTGGTTATGCGCGCCACCCTCGGGTATGGAGCTGTCCCACCGGGAACGGGGTCGAGGCGCCGCAGTAGTCACGGCGTTGGCCGTTAGCCGTTGGCCGTCAGCCGTCAGTGGATGGTGTCATCCTGAGGAGCGGAGCGACGAAGGATCTCTTGAGGTTGAAGTACGGCTTCGGGACAAAGAGATCCTTCGCTGCGCTCAGGATGACAGCGATCACACTCGCTCTCCCGTTCCTGGTTCCCCATTCCCCTCGCCTCTCCCCCGATGCCTCCAACATTCAAGAATCTCATCAACGGGCAGTGGGTTGCCCCTTCCACCCGCCGCTATCTTGAGAACCGGAATCCGGCGGATACGCGGGATCTCATCGGTCGCTTTCCCGATTCCGCCGCGGACGATGTGCACCGCGCGGTGGCCTCTGCGCGTGGCGCGTTCGAGCGGTGGCGCCGGGTACCGGCGCCGGCCCGCGGCGACCTGCTGCGCCGACTGGGCGACCTCCTGGCGCGGGAGAAGGAGTCGCTGGCCGATGGCATGACGCGCGAAATGGGAAAGGTGCTGGCGGAAGCGCGCGGAGACGTTCAGGAGGGCATCGACACCGCCTACTATGCGGGCAGCGAGTGCCGCCGGCTCTTCGGCAAGACGGTGCCGAGTGAGCTGCGGGACAAGTGGGCGATGAGCTGGCGCCGCCCGATCGGGGTCTGCGGCCTGATCGCACCATTCAATTTTCCGCTGGCCATCCCGACCTGGAAGATGTTCCCCGCGCTCGCGTGCGGGAACACCGTCGTGCTGAAGCCTTCGGAAGATGTGCCGCACACCGCGCATCGCTTGGTGGAACTGGCGCTTGAGGCCGGCTTCCCGCCCGACGTCATTCAGCTGGTCCACGGCCGCGGTGAAACCGTCGGTCGGGCGCTGGTCGATCATCCCGACGTTCCGGTGATCTCCTTCACCGGGTCCACGGCCACCGGCTCGGTGATCGGTGAGAGCTGCGGCCGGCAACACAAGCGGCTCTCGCTGGAAATGGGCGGCAAGAATGCCGTCATCGTGCTGGACGACGCCGATCTCGACCTCGCTGTCGATGGGGTGCTGTGGGGCGCCTTTGGAACAACGGGGCAGCGCTGCACCGCCACGAGCCGCCTGTTGCTTCACCGGAAAGTGCACGATCGCTTCCTGACGCGGCTGCTCGACCGTGCGGGCCGGCTGCGTCTGGGCGACGGTCGGAAGCGCGGCGTCGAGGTGGGACCGCTGATCCATGAGGCCGCGCTGCACAAAGTGGAGTCCTATGTGGCGCTGGGGCGGGGGGAGGGGGCGACACTGGAAGCCGGGGGCCGCCGTCCGCGCCGCGCGGCGCTGGCACACGGCTGGTTTATCGAGCCGGCGGTCTTCACCGGCGTCCGGCCGGAGATGCGCATTGCGCAGGAGGAGATCTTCGGGCCGGTGCTCTCGGTGATTCGCATCGGATCGCTGGCCGAGGCATTGACGGTCGCCAATGGGGTCCGCTACGGGCTTTCCAGTTCGCTCTACACCGGGAACGTGCAGGCGGCGTTCCGGGCGCTCGAGTCACTCGACACCGGCATCACCTACATCAACGCGCCCACTATCGGCGCCGAGGCCCACCTGCCATTCGGCGGGGTCAAGCAGACCGGCAACGGGCACCGCGAAGGTGGCTGGGGTGTTTACGACTTCTACTCCGAGGTCAAGGTGGGCTACGTCGACTATTCGGGGACGCTGCAGCGGGCCCAGATCGATAACTATTAGCCATCGGCTGTCGGCCGTCAGTTTGCTGTCATTCTGAGGAGGCCCCCAGGGGCCGACGAAGAATCTCTTCAGGCCGGAGCCGAGGCCGGAGTCGGGCTCCGAGGCAAAGAGATCCTTCGTCGCTCCGCTCCTCAGGATGACACCATTCGCTGGCTGATGGCTGACGGCTATTCCCCCGCTTGCCCGCCGTCCGGGCCTTGGGTAAGGTTCTGCCAGTCGCAACTTCCTGCCGGTAGTGAGGCTCCGCACATGAGACCGATGCGAGTGGGGACGGGCAAACGAGGTTCGTCGAGTTTCGACGAAGGTTCGCTCGACCAGTATCTCCGGGAGATCAGTCGATACCCGCTCATCAATCAGGAGGAAGAAGTCCGCCTCGCGCAGTGCATCCGTGCCGGCGATGCCGAGGGACTCGATAAGCTGGTCCGCAGCAACCTGCGTTTCGTCGTCTCGGTCGCCAAGAAATACCAGAACCAGGGTGTCTCGCTCTCCGACCTCATCAACGAAGGCAACCTCGGCCTCATTCGCGCCGCCCACAAATTCGACGAGACCAAGGGGATCAAGTTCATCTCCTACGCCGTCTGGTGGATCCGGCAGGCCATCCTGCAGGCCCTCGCCGAGCAGAGCAGAATTGTCCGGGTACCACTGAACCGGGCCGGAACGCTGCACCGGATCGGGAAACGGTCGGCCGCACTGCTGCAGGAACTCGGGCGGGAGCCGACCCCGGCGGAGATCGCCGAGGGCATGGACATCACGATCGAGGAAGTGCAGAAGACACTCTCGATCAGCCAGACCCATCTTTCCCTCGACGCCCCGATGACTCCGGGCGAAGACAACAAACTCCTCGATTACCTGCCGGACCTGGTGAACGCCGGACCGGACGCGGAGACGTTTGAAAAGGCGCTCACGGAGTCGATCG
>JANOFA010000686.1:0-3678 GCA_031413355.1 Gemmatimonadota bacterium
CGGCACGGCGGTCGCACGCTATGCCAGACTCTGGCTGAATGGCGGCGTACTGGACGGGCGACAGCTGCTGGACAGCGCACTCGTGCGACACGTCCTCACCCCCGCCGGTCCCGGCGCGACCCGCCTCCTCGGCTGGGAGCGACCCGATCCAGAGAATCGTGATGATTCCGCCTACGGCCACTTTCTCTCCGAGCAGGCGTACGGCCACACCGGCTGGACCGGCACCCTCATCTGGATCGACCCGGCGCGCGACCTGTTCCTGGTCCTGCTGACCAACCGCAGCTTCGGCTCGAAGGTGCCCCAGTCGATCCGGGCGTTGCGCGGCGTCCGCGGCGCCCTGGCCGATGCGGTGGTGCGGGAGGTGGACGGGCAGTAGGTTCGCGGCCGTCAGCCGTCAGCCGTCAGCCGTCAGCTAACGGCCGTTGGCCGTTAGCCGTTGGCTGGAAGCAGTCGGGTTCGACACCCTCGCATCGCCGCCCGTCCGCCCGTCCGCCCGTCCGTCCGCCCACCGCCCACCGCCTACCGCCTACCGCCACTTTCCCTGAGCCCCTGCTATCTTTGAACTCATGCAGACCGACGAATCCATCCGCAAAGCCCTGCGCGGGGTCAAGGACCCCGAGCTCAACCTCAACCTGATCGACATCGGGCTGATCTACGATGTCGCGATCAGTGAAGCGGGCGATGTGCACGTGAAGATGACGCTCACCTCACCCGGCTGTCCCTCCGGGCCGGAAATCGTGGGCGACGTCAAGCACACCATCGAGGAGCTCGAGGGCGTGCGTTCGGCGGAAGTCGAAATCGTGTGGGAGCCCTACTGGACTCCGGAGAAGATGGATCCCCGGATCCGCGCTTTTCTGGGAGGCTGACGCCGCTCCTTGCAATCGCACGGGCGGATCTCAGATCCGCCCCGGTTCGTTATCCGGTCTTCCCCAGCGACGCTCGTAGCAGCACCTCGCCCGCCACCTCGCGTTGCCACCGGCGCATCTCGGGAATCTCCGTCAGTTGTTCGACGCTCTTCGGTTCCAGCCGCGCAACCGATTCCAGATGTCCGTTGGGGCACAGCACGCCCGGCGCCAGCCCAATCCGCTCGGCCAGCGCGTTGCGTGCCGTCTTCATCCGCTCGAGTCGGGCTTCGTAGGCCAGGTCCGGGGCGGTCCGCTTGCCACGCTCGAAGACCGGCAGGCTCTCCCGCGGGGCAGCGGCTCCGCGAGCCACCGCAGCCAGAATCTCGTCCCCGCGGCGGCGCTGCTGATCCGGCGACAGCGCCTTGAGATCGCGCAGGGCATTCGCATCGGTCGGCATGGCCTTCGCAATCGCGAGCATCGCCTCGTTCATCAGGACGCGGAATGGGGCCCGGTCCTGCTCGCTGGCGATCTGTTCCCGCAGCGCGAACAGCTCCCGCAGCACGGCCAGCTGATGACCCCGGAGCGTCCGGGCGCCCTTGATCCGGAGGTAAGCCTCCTCCGCCGGGCCGGTCACATTCCACCGCATCTTCTCGATCAACCCGAATTCCTCTTCCGCCCAGCTCCAGCGCCCCATCTCTTCCAGCCTCCGCTGCATGATGTCGCGCAGGGTCGGCAGGTAGCGGGTGTCGTTGGCCGCATACTCCAGCATTCCCGGCAGCAACGGGCGCACCGACCAGTCGGCCCGCTGGAATTTCTTGTCGATCTTGACGCTGAGATACTTGTCCAGCAGCGCCGCCAGTCCGATGCCGGGCTCGTTCAGCAGCTGCGCCGCGACCCGGGTGTCAAACAGATGCGCGGCGTGGAAGCCGTAATCACGGTCCAGGATGCGGAGGTCGTAGTCCGCATCATGAAACAGGACCTCGACCGCCGGGTCCGCCATGAGGTGACCCAGGGCGGACAGGTCCGGTACGGCGAGCGGATCCACCACGGCGGTGTCCGTCCGGGTGGAGAGCTGCACCAGGTAGACCCGGTCGCGATATCGATGGAAGCTGGCCGCCTCGGTGTCGATCGCCAGCAGCGGCGCCCCGCGCAGCGTGGCCGCAAAGCGGTCAAACGCTGGCTGGGAGTCGAGGTACTGCATCGGCAGGGCCGAGGACGAGACGTCACTCACGCGGACTCACCATTTCGAGGCCGGCCGCGATCTCTTCAAGTGCCTTGGCGAGCGTCTTGTAGAAGTCCGCGTCTGGCTGCGGCGTACCGCCCATCGCGGCATCCATCTGGATCTTGCGTGCCAGTCGTGCGGCATGCCGGATATAGTCGGTCGGTGGTTTCATGGGGAACGATCAGGCTTCAAGGTGGACCTGCCGGGACGACCCGAGTGGGGCCAACGGGCTCTAATCTAGCCGCCGCGCCCCTGCCCCGTCTTTCCTCTCGTCCTGCGTTTCCCTTTTCCCGTTCCCCTTTCCCCGTTCTCTGTTCTACCTTCCCATCCCGTCATGTCTCTCCCTCTCCTTGCACTGCTGCCTGATCCACCGCCGAGGCAGGCGCTTGGGACCTATCCGTCGCCGGTGCAGCAGCTGCCCGATCTGGCGCGACAGGTTGGTGCCGGCTCGCTCAGCGTCAAGCGAGAGGACCTGAATGGGCCCACATTCGGCGGCAACAAGCTGCGTGCCCTCGAGTGGCTGCTCCCCGCCGCCGGTCACTCCATCATCTCGCTCGGCGGCTATGGCTCCACCTGGTGCGCCGCGCTGGCGACCGTCGCGAAGGCGACTGGTCGAGAGGCGCATCTCGCCCTCTTTCCCCAACCCTGGTCCGACACCGTCGCCGGCGCCCTCGCCACCACGGCTGGCCATGGCGAGGTGTACCTGGCCAGCACGCCCGGCAGGCTCCCTTTCGCGATCGCCCGCGCCTGGCTCGCCGCCCGGAGCGCAGCAACGTCGACCTTTTTCGGACCCGGCGGCGCCGAGCCCTTGGGCGTGCTCGGCTCGGTGAACGCGGCGCTCGAGCTCGCCCAGCAGGTCGAGGCCGGTGAACTTCCCCGGCCCGATGCAATCGTGGTCCCGGTCGGCTCGGGCGGCACGGCGGCGGGGTTGCTGCTTGGCTGCCAGATCGCGCACCTGCCTGTCACCATTTGCGCGGTGCGCGTGGCGTCGCCCCTGATCGCTTCCGAGGGTCGCGTCCTGACCCTCGTGGCCCGGACTCGTCGCCTGCTCCGTCGGCATGGGCTGAACCTCCCCGAACTCAAGCCGCGCCTGATCGTGATCAAGCATCACCTCGGTGCGGGCTACGGTCATCCAACAGCCGGCGCCACTGCCGCGAGTGCGCTCCTTGCGCGGGAAGGCATCGCCGCGGATCTCAGCTACACCGCCAAGTCCGCCGCTGCGCTCGGTGATTTGGCCGCTTCCTTCCCGCACCTCTGCCTCTGGCATACCTTTGATCCCAGACTCGCCCCGCCACCGGCGGTCGAGCTTCCCCTCCTGCGCCAAGCCCGGGCCTACGCGGAGTTGCTGTGGCCGCTCCCGAAATCGACCTGACCGTCTACCCCGACGAGTGCGATGCCTACGGTCACCTGAACCAGGCATCGTTTCATGCCCTCTTCGAGCGGGCCCGCTGGGAGGTCCTCGCCCGCGGCCCGGGCATGGACTTCTTCACCCGCCTTGGCGTCTGGCCCGCCCTCCGGAAGTCCACCATCGAGTATCACGCGCAGGTGTTTCCGGGTGACGTACTCCGCTTCAGTCAGCTGTTGCTGCATCTCGGCCGCACCAGCTTCACG
>JANOFA010000687.1:0-3638 GCA_031413355.1 Gemmatimonadota bacterium
GACGGAGCAGGCATGTAGTCTCAAGATCCCAAGGGTCGGGTGCCTTCGACGCCGCGGTCACGGAGCAGGGCGACGGCGGCCGGTGGATCTACCTCGACCGCACCGCGTTCTATCCCACCTCGGGCGGACAGCCGTTTGACACCGGCACCCTGAACGGGATCCGGGTGACCGATGTCGTGGACGAGGGGGACCGCATCGCCCACCGACTGACGGAGCCACTGCATACGATCGAGGTGAGGGGAGAGCTCGACTGGACCCGGCGCCACGACTACATGCAGCAGCACACCGGCCAGCATCTCCTCTCCGCGGTTATCGCCGAGCGGCTCGGTCATGAAACAGTGAGCGTGCACTTCGGTGAGGCGTCCTCGACGCTGGACCTGGCAGTCGCCTCGATCACGCCGGAGGCGCTGCGGCAGCTGGAAGCGTCAGCGAACGAGGTGGTCTTGGAGAACCGGGCGGTCTCGGCGGGCACCGAGGACGCCGCGACAGCCACCGGGCTCCGGAAGGTCCCGGAGCGGAGCGGGCTGCTCCGAATCGTGACGATTGAGCGGCTGGACCGGAGCGCCTGCGGCGGGACCCATGTGCGGGCGACCGGCGAAATCGGCCCGATCCTCATAAGGAAGGCCGAGCGGATGAAGCAGCAGGTGCGGCTCGAGTTTCTCTGCGGTGGACGGGCGGTACGGCGCGCCCGAGCCGACTTCGAGCTGCTCAGCGGCATGGCGGTCGAGGCATCCGCCGGGATCGACGACGTGCCGGCGGCGGTCACGAAGCTGCGGACCGAACTCAAGGCCGGCCTGGCCGAACGGAGGACGCTGCAGGAACAGCTGCACTTCTACCGCGCGCGTGCGCTGCATCACGCTGCCAGCCCCGACGCCCGCGGTTGGCGCCACCTGGTGATCGGTAGCGACCTGAACGGCGTGGAAGAGCTGCGCGGCCTCGCGACGGCGGCCATCGCGCTGCCGGGCACGATCGTGACCGGCTGCCTCGCCGAGCCGGCCACCCTCCTCCTCGCCACCTCGGCCGATACCGGCCTCGACGCCGGCGCCATGCTCAAGCCGGTCCTGGCCGCGCTGGGCGGCCGGGGCGGCGGAAATGCGCGTATCGCCCAGGGGAGCCTCCCCGGAGCGGCAGCTTCCGGGCCGGCGCTCGCCGAGCTGGCGGGCGCGATCGGGCGCATCTCCGGCGGGAGCGCTCGCGCGGGACACGACTGAGCCGGCACCTCCCGCCACCATACCGCGCCAGCCCACCGCCGCGCCCGATTCGTCACCACGACGAGAACGATTCGTCATCCAACCTGCTCGGTCACGTCATCATAGAACGTTAGACTCTCATCACCCTCACATCGAACGATGTGAGGGTGATGCTGGTCACCATTTGAAAGAAAGTGAGTAGCGCCATGCGTACCACACACGGCCCGACCCTGGCCGGCGCGTGGGTCCTGACCGCAGTTCTGGTCGCCACCGCCTGTTCCACCTCCGATCCGCGTCCCCGCTCTCCGGGACTCGAGCGCCAGCTGCAGGAGCTGGCGCTCGTCGCCGAACGCGACAGCCTGCAGCTGGAGGTGGCAGCCACCGGCAAGCTGCTGACTGACATCGAGGGAGAGCTGGCGCGCGCGCTCCCAGTCGCCCCGGCGACCGGCGTCGCGGAATCGCCGGTGCTGGAGATCCCCAAGGACCGGCGCAGCTATACGCTGGACCGGGTCCGGGAGGTCGCGACGCGGCTGAAGAGCACCGAGGCGCGCCTGGTCACCAGCGAGCGGCGGGTGCGGAAGCTGACCCAGGCGGTGGACACCCTGACCGAGGGCGCGGCGGCGGCTCGCATCGTCGCCGCCCAACTGGCGGAGGAAGTTGGAAGCCAGCGGCTGACGATCGACGGCCTCACGGCGCGGGTGGAGGGCCTGCTCATCGAGAACCTGACGCTGGCCGACAGTGTCTACCACCTGACCGATCGCCAGACCACGGCGTACTACGTGGTGGGCAGCAGGAAGGAGCTGATCCAGCGGGGGGTGCTGGTCGAGGAGGGACACCGCGGCATTCCGCTGGTCGGACGGCGCGGAGTGACGCCCGCGCGCGAGCTGCCAGTGCAGGAGTTCACGTCGATCAACTGGAACGAGACGAAGGACATCCCGCTGCCGGACATGCACCGGCGCTACCGAATCGTGAGCCGGCAGAACCTGGCCTCGCTCGACAGCTGGGTGGGCAACACGGGGGCGGTACAGGGCACGATCACGATCGGGACGCCGGCCGCGTTCTGGGAGCCGTCGCGGTATCTGATCGTGGTGGAGCAGTAGTCGGCGGTGGGCGGTGGGCGTTGGGCGTTGGGCGGTAGGCGGTCGGCGGTCGGCGACGGTCACAGCCGCCTACCGCCTATCGCCTATGTCCCCTTCGGCTTCGTCGTCCTCCTACTGGCCTCCGCCTCCAGCGGGTTGTCCGGCCAGCGGTGCCGCGGGTAGCGGCCCTTCATCTCCTTCTGCACGTCGAAGTAGCTCGTGCGCCAGAAGCCGGCGAGGTCCTGCGTCACCTGCACGGGACGCCGCGCCGGCGAGAGCAGGTGCATCGTCACCTGCACCCTGCCACCGGCCAGGCGCGGCGTCTCGGTGAGCCCGAAGACCTCCTGCAGCCTGACCGCCAGAACCGGCGCCGAGGGATCGGTGTAGTGCACCATGATCCGGGAGCCGCTCGGCACGGGCAGGTGGGTCGGTGCGAGTTCGTCGAGCTGGCGTCGTTGCTCCCAGGTCAGCAGGTCGAGCAGCAGCCGGTCGAGCGCGAGTCGCTCGAGGTCCGCGGCGCGGCGAAGCCCGATGAGGCTGGGTTGCAACCACTCATCAAGGCGATCAAGCAGCCCTTCGTCCGAGACGTCCGGCCACGGCGCGCCGATCACCATATAGAGGAACGCGAATCGCTGGCGGAGCTGATGGCTCTCCGGCCGCCACGGCAACGCTCCAATGCCTTCCCGTCTGATCCACTGCGCCAGCACCGCGGCGACCTGCACCGGATCGGGAGCCGGGAGCGGCGTTTCTGCCAGGACGATCGCGCCAAGCCGTTCGCGCCGGACCGCGATCACCGCATGAGTGGTGTCGTCCCAGGCGACTGTCTCCTCGACCTCGATCTGCTCGGAAAAGGGATCCATGAGTTCCGCCAGGCTCACCGGTGCCGCGAGCCAGATCCGGCTTTCCCGTCGGTCGCCATCGAGTGCCGCCGCCACGAGGTAGTCGGCCCGGATCAGTACGGCGGTATCGGTGGCGGCACCGGTCCCATTCCGCAGCAGGAAACGCCCGGACTGACCCGGGCGCCGCTGCCCGATCCGATCGGGGTACGCCAGGGCGAGCAGCAGCCCGGTGGATGGCGGATCACTGCCCGCGGTGCCGGTCGCGCCGGCTTCCCGCAGCAACGTGCGCCAGGTGCGCGCCTCCTGCCGTACGCGGTGGAGCGCGCCCTGGTCCACCGTCCAGCCATGCCAGCTGGGAGGAGTCCCGCGCGAGGCGACCAGGTCGAGACGCAGTTGCAGATCCGCGTCGGGTGGGCCGGACTCGCCGCGCAGGATGTCGCGTTCCTCCAGCAGGGCGACGAGATCCGCCGCCGCCGCACCACCACCCAGTTCCTGGCCACGGATCAACAGGTGGGCGAGTCGGGGGTGGG
>JANOFA010000688.1:0-2507 GCA_031413355.1 Gemmatimonadota bacterium
GCCAGAGGTGCTGCTCCGGGTGGAGGACGGCGAGCTGACGCTCCGGCCAATCGCCGGCACCCGCCCGCGCGGCGCCACGCCCGAGGAAGATCAGCAGATGCAGGCGGAGCTGGAGGCGGACCCGAAGGAACGGGCGGAGCACCTGATGCTGGTGGATCTGGGCCGCAACGATGTCGGCCGGGTGGCGCAGTTCGGGTCGGTCCGGCTCACGGCGTTCATGACCGTCGAGCGATACTCCCATGTGATGCACATCGTGAGCGAAGTTCGCGGCACGCTCCGCCCCGAGCTCGACGCCCTGGCCGCGCTCGCCGCCTGCTTCCCGGCCGGCACGGTGAGCGGCGCGCCCAAAGTCCGCGCGATGGAAATCATCGACCAGCTGGAGCCGACCAGGCGGGGCCCCTATGCCGGCGCGGTCGGCTATATCGCCTGGGGCGCCAGAACCCTCGACACCGCCATCGCCATCCGCACCGTCGTCATGCGGGGCGGGCGCGCGTGGGTGCAGGCTGGTGCGGGAATCGTGGCCGATTCCGACCCCGCCGCCGAATGGCGGGAGACCGAAGCGAAGGCGCGGGCGGTGCTGGCGGCGCTGGGCCTCGCGGCCTATACTCCCGCCCTATGACCTTCAAGCTTGTCTCCTTCACCGGCGACCAGGACTTCGAGCTGGTGCCGGGCCACACGTACATCGTGGGCCGCGCCGTGACGAGCGATATCCCGATCTTCGACCCGACGATCTCCCGGCGTCACGCCGAGCTGATCGTGTCGAAGACCGAGGTCGACCTCAAGGACCTCGGCAGCTCCAACGGCACGTTCATCAACGGCAGCCGGGTGACGGAAGGGGTGTTCGCCGCCAACGACTCCGTGACGTTCGGGAAGGTGGTCTTCCAGCTCAAGGGGACGGAGCCGCTCCCGGGGAAGCTGGCCACGACCGGCGGCGGGCTGCCGCAGCAACCGGGCGGGACGATCGTCAAGCAGATCGCGATGAGCGGCGGGCTCCCGCCCGTGATGGCCGGCGGGAGCGAGGTGAAGGACCTCGGTGGGGGCCAACTGAAGGTCGCCGGTGCCAGCACCGGAGAACGGCAGGCGCGCAAGCTGTCGCTGCTGCTGGATGTGGCGCAGAAGCTCTCGGGCGAACTGGACCTCGACAAGCTGCTGGGCCGGGTGGTGAGCACGACCTTCGAGGTCATGAACGTGGATCGCGTTTCGGTCCTGCTCTCCACCGACACCGGCGACCTCGTCCCCCGCGTCTCCAAGAGCCGTCTCGGCGAGACCAGCTCCCAGCATGTGCCCCGGTCGATCGCCCGGAAGGCGGTGGAGGAGCGCGTCGCCATCCTGAGCGACAACGCCGCCGCCGACGACCGGTTCAAGGGCGGCCAGTCCATCATGCTGCAGAGCGTCCGCAGCGCCATGTGCATTCCGCTCATGGCCGGCGCGGAGCAGGTCCTCGGCATCCTGTACGTCGACAACCTCACCGCGACCAATTCCTTCAGCGATGAGGACCTGCAGTTCCTCATCGCCTTCGGTGGCGTGGCCGCCATCGCGATCAAGAACAGCCGCTTCGCCGATCAGATCCAGCGCCAGGCGATGGTCCGCTCCAACTTCGAGCGGTACTTCGCGCCGAACGTGGCCGCCGAAATCGCGGCGCAGCAGGGCACCGTCAAGCTGGGCGGCGACAAGCGGCCGGTCACCATCCTCTTCTCCGATATCCGCGGCTTTACCACGATGTCGGAGCACATGCTCCCCGACGAGATTGCCGGCCTGCTCTCGGACTATTTCACCGAGATGGTCGACGTCATCTTCAGTCACGGGGGCACGCTCGACAAGTTTATCGGCGACGCCATCATGGCGCTGTGGGGGGCCCCGATTCCCCACGCCGACGACCCCGACCGCGCGGTGCAGGCCGCCATCCAGATGCAGAAGGCCATCCAGGCGCTGAACGTCAAGTTCAAGGCGGATGGCCGACCGACCGTCAGTGTCGGGATCGGGATCAACTATGGCGAGACATTCGCCGGCAACATCGGCAGCCACCTCCGGCTGGAGTACACTGTCATCGGCGATGCAGTAAACGTCGCCTCGCGCCTCTGTTCCAACGCCGCCGGGGGTGACATCCTCATCAGCGACTCGCTCTACCAGATGCTCAAGGAGAAGCCCGAGGTGGAGGCGAGAGAGCCGCTCTCGGTCAAGAACCGCGCTCAGGCGGTGAAGGTGTGGCGGGTGAAATTGTAGGGAGTAGGGAGTAGGGAGTAGGGAGTAGGGAGTAGGGAGTAGGGAGTAGGGAGTAGGGAGTGGGGAGTAGGCGGTAGGCGAACACCGCTGACGGCTGACGGCTGACGGCTATCCCCCAAACTGATACCGCACCCCCGCCTCCTCCAGCAACCGCAGCACCAGCCGGACCGGCAACCCCATCACGCCGAAGAAATCTCCCTCGATGCGTTCGACCAGCGCCGCTCCGTAGCCCTGAATCCCGTAGGCTCCCGCCTTGTCCATCGGCTCCCCGGTGGCGATGTAGG
>JANOFA010000689.1:0-8520 GCA_031413355.1 Gemmatimonadota bacterium
TCCCGCTCTCGGCGGCAGAGCTGAAGCTCTGACTCACTAGTGAAGGCGGCTGAAGCCGCCTGGTGGCAGGCTAGAGGGCTGAAGCGCTGCAGGAGTGGTGATAGTACAGCAGTTCCGTCGCGGGGTGGAGCAGTCTGGTAGCTCGCCGGGCTCATAACCCGGAGGTCGTGGGTTCAAATCCCACCCCCGCTATTGGGTAAGGCGGCAAGGCGGTAAGGCGGTAGGTCGGTCTCTGGCCGGTACCTCGGCTACCTACTCGCCTCCCGGCTTACCGCCTTACCGCCTTCGGGCGGTTAGCTCAGTTGGTTAGAGCGCCACGTTGACATCGTGGAGGTCACAAGTTCGAGCCTTGTACCGCCCATGGCAGTGCTGCTGCACGCAGGGTCCATAGCTCAATTGGATAGAGCATCTGACTACGGATCAGAAGGTTGGGGGTTCGAGTCCCTCTGGGCCCATCAGGACGATTCGGCAGGAACCCGCCGCTCAGACGGATCGCAGGATCAGTGACGGGGCGTAGCGCAGTCCGGTAGCGCGCCTGGTTCGGGACCAGGAGGCCCCGGGTTCAAATCCCGGCGCCCCGATGGAGAGCACCGAAACCCCGTCGCGCAGCCGCGCGGCGGGGTTTCGTGCGTCGGGAAATCCACCCCATGTGCCTGCCGATCCGTGCGGCTCAGTTGTGCTGGTGTTGCGGGCCGTCTGCGGCCGGGGTAACCGGCGTGATCGGCGCCACGAACGCGCCCTCGTCCTGGTAGGCGGTCATCTTGGAGTCTTTGTCCGGCCACTTGCTGAGGTCACGGGGTGTGAAGATCCCATAGAGTGCGGCCATGCCTACCAGCGGGGCGCCGGTGGGATTGTCGTAGATGGCCACTAGGCGGTAGCGCCGGTCAGCGTGCAGCTTGAGGCCGGCGCCAGCAATGCCGAAGAGCCGGATCGGCATGCGGGTGACCCGGCCAGCAGAATCGAGGATGGGGGAAATCGTAACCAGGACTTTGCCGCTCGCGGCCTCCTCCAGGCGGACCGCCTTGCCCCACTCATGCATGTGGCCACTCACGCCGAGGAGGCGACCATCTACCGGCATGATGAACTCGCGCGAGGTTGCGGATCGTCCCGCGGGCACCATGTAGGCCGTCGACCTGCCCGGTCCGTCGGCCAGGTCCATGGTCAGGGGGAACACCGATGCGGGGACGGGCAGCAGGTTTGCGGGAGAGAACTTGATGCGCAACGTGATTGTCACCCCCTCGGCGTCCTCCGGGGTCTCATTGTGCCACATGATATAGAGCTTCATTCGGCTCCCCTGATCAATCGGCATGCCGATCGTCTGAGGCAGCATGAGATCCCTGGTCTCCCGGCCCACTCCCAAGACCCGCTCCTTGATCGGCAACAGCAGTTGGCGCCGGGAGTAGTTGATGAGATTCAAATGGTGCAGCACACGCTGGGAGCGCTTCTTGCCCTCGACGTCACGCAACTCGAAGCTGAACCCGCGTACCATTGCCTGGACCGGCCAGACGAAGGTGGCATTGAATTTCAGCATCATGCTTTCGTCGTCGCCGTGGTGGTGCCCCGCCATCGATGGCAAGTCAAATGGTCCCGCGGCAACGACCACTTCGTGCCGGCCAGAGTCCACGCTCACGTCAAGCGCCGGCTCCCGGTCCTGCGCGAGCCCTCGGGTGGCGCAGAGAATCAGCAGGCACGGCCCGACGGGCATTTTCAATCGATGTATCATACGGCCCTCAATGTGGTGCTGGGCCAGTGGCGGTGCCTCCTGTGGCCCGGTTAGTCGTGCTGGTGCTGGTGTCCGTCGCCCGCCGGAGCGGGGGAGGTCACGGTCAGCGGCACCTGGGTGATGCTGTCGAGTCCCTCGGTCAGGTAGGCCATGTCCTTGCTGGCCCGGACCGGCCAGCGGCGCAGGTCGTCGGGCTGAATGAGCCCGTCGAGATGGCCCATCGCGCCGGTGATCGGCCCGCCGGTCGGATTATGATACCGGGCGACGATACGATAGCGCCGCTGGGCCCGGAGCTTGAGACCCGCCCCCGCGATACCGTAGAGCTTCCTCGGCATGTGGGTGATCCGGCCGGCGGAATCCATGGTGGTGACGAAGTCGGCGAGCACCTTGCCACTCTCCACCTCCTGCAGCATCAGCCCGGAGCCCCAGTCGTGCATGTGGCCGCTGAGGGCGAGCAGCCGTCCACTGACCGGCATGATGAACTCCCGGCTGACGCTGACGTCCCCGGGCGGAATGGTGAAGGTGTTGGGCTTGGCCGGCGAATCGGCCACATCGATACTGATGGGCAGCACGGTGGTCGGCGTCGGGACCAGGTTGGCGGGCGAGTAGCGGATCCGGAGCGTCAGCCGGACACCGTCGAGATCCTCCGCCGTCTCGTTATGCCACATGATCTTGATGCGCATCTTGCTGCCGGCCGTCAGCGGCATGCCGATCGTCTGGGGGAGCATGAGGCTCCGGGTTTCCCGCCCGATCGCCATGATCTTCTCCTCCAGCGGCAGGAGGAGCTGGCGCCGGTCGCCGTTGATGATCTGGAGATGGTGGAGGAAGCGCTGCGGGATCTTCTTGCCCGTCGCGTCGGTGATCTCCAGGCGGAAGCCGCGTCCCATCCCCTGCACCGGCCAGGGAAATCGACCGACGAACTGGGGCATCATCGCGTCGTGATCCATCTGCTCCATGCCCGGCATGGCCATCATCTCCATCATCTCCTTCATGGAGGCGAGCCGGAACGGGCCGACCGCGATGACCACTTCGTGCCGGGACGAGTCGACCGTGACGGCGAGTTCCGGATTGGGGATCGCGGCCTGAGCGATCAGCAGGTGCGCCGGCAGCAGCGCAGAGAGCAGGGCGGACGACACTGGGCGGCGCCAGTGAAACATGCGGGACTCGTTGTCGGAAGTGAGCGGCGACACGCGGAGAGTGGAATATAGCGGGCCGTCCCCCGGGAGGTGCCGGATCCGGGTGACGATTCCCAGTGCAGTGGAGGGCAGCGCATGAAGCGGGTGGTATTGATCCTGGTCGATGGACTGAGGCCCGACGTCGCTGAAGCGGCGCTTGCGCGCGGCGAGCTGCCCGCGCTCGCCGCACTCACGGCGCGCGGGAGCGTCACGCGGGGCGTGACCGTCTTCCCGTCGACCACCGGTGTCGCCTACCTCCCGTTTCTCACCGGCTGCACCCCCGGTCGCTGCAACATTCCCTCGATTCGCTGGCTGGAACGCACCCGGTATGGGGGCGACTGGTGGCGGGAGCGCGAGCTGGTGCGCAGCTACTGCGGCTACCAGGCGGGGCGGCTGGACGGGGACATCACCCCCGGCGTCCACACCATCTTCGAGCTGGTGCCGGAGAGTCTGGGCATCTTCACCCCGGTGGCGCGCGGCCTGACACCGGCGCGGAACCCGGCGCGGACCGAGCGGCAGTTCTGGGGTGCGGTCGCCCATATCGCCGAGTGGCATCAGCCGGCCGACGACGCGGTGCGGCGTCATCTGCTCCGCGGCATCGATCAGGGATGGCGCTTCATCTTCGCCCAGTTCCCGGCGGTGGATGGGTACATGCACCAGAGCACGCCCGAGGGCCCCAAGGTACAGCGGGCGCTGCGACGGGTCGATGCGACAATCGCCGAGGTGCAGGCGCGGCTCCGCGCCCGGGGGGAGCTGGAGGACACGCTCATCGTCCTGGTGAGCGATCACGGCGCATCCTCGGTGCATACTCATCTTGATCTGGCCGACTGGTTCCGGGCCCAGGGCGTGCGCACCCTGTCGCACCCGGTGGTGTGGGAGCGGGATCCGGCGGCGGCGGTGATGGTGGCGGGTAACGGCTCCGCGATGGTCTACGCGAGGCCGGGAGTACCGCGCGAGGCGCGGCGGACGCTGGCTGAATTGCGGAGTGCAGCCGGTTTCGGCGTGGTGCACGATCTGATCGCAGAGCTGGTGCAGGAGGCCGCGGTCGCGTTCGTGGCCGCGGAAGAGGAGCCCGGCACGGTGCGTATCGCAGACCGCGGCGGGGAAGCGCTCATCAGGCAGGGCGACGATGGCCGCATCAGCTACCGGCGGGTGGGCGGCGATCCGCTCGCCCTCGACGCTGACCTGACGCTGGAGCCGGATGCCTGGCTGGCCGAAACGTGGGAGGGCCCCTATCCCGATGCCTGCGTGCAGCTGCTCGACCAGTTCCGCGCGGCGCGTACCGGCGATCTCCTCGTCATCGGGCGGGAAGGCTACGACTTCCGCCGGCGTTATGAGGTGCCGGAGCACAAGGCGGGGCATGGCAGCCTCATCCGGGCGCACATGCAGGTGCCGATCTGGTCCAACGTCCCCGTTCCCGAAGTGACGCTCAGGACAGTGGACCTCTTTCCGGCGATGCTGTCGTGGCTGGGTGAGCCGATTCCGGAAGACATCGATGGCCAGCTGCGGTGGCAGCCGGGCCTGACCGCGACGGTTGCATAAAGCGGGCGGAGCGGCGAGTTTACCGCTCCCTTGGACCGGTCAGTTGACCGTCGCTACGCGCCCGTAGCTCAGCTGGATAGAGCGCTTGCCTCCGGAGCAAGAGGTCGTACGTTCGAATCGTATCGGGCGCACTGCAGCAACGAGATATCCCCACCATGAGCCGATTCATGGTGGGGTTGCTTGCTGCGGTCGCTGACGGCTGATGGCCGAAGGCTGCCGGCTCTACACAAACGGCCCTTCAATCGACAGGTACCGCTCCCCCGTGTCATAGCAGAACGTCAGCACCCGGCTGCCCGCTTTCATCTCGGGAATCTTCTGCGCCACAGCGGCGAGTGAGGCACCCGAGGAGATGCCGAGAAAGATCCCCTCCTCCTTGGCCGCCCGGGCGGCGTACGTGAAGGCATCCTCTTCTGTCACCTGAATCGTTCCGTCAATCGTTGCGGTGTGGAGATTCACCGGAACAAAGCCCGCCCCGATGCCCTGGATCTTGTGCGGGCTTGGCGCGCCCCCGCTGATCACCGGCGACTTGGCGGGCTCGACCGCGAAGGTCCTGCGCTTGGGGAAGCGCTCCTTCAGCAGCTCGCTGACGCCGGTGAGGTGGCCGCCGGTCCCGACACCTGGGACCGCGATGCAATATCCGGCGAATGTGGCAGACCGGGCATCGTCGCGATGGCGGTAGCGGTGGTTCTCCCGCCGAGGCCATCCATGCTCTCGCTACCCTTGCTGCTGTTGCTGCTGCTGCTGCTGCCCCTGTTGCCAATACTGCTGCCGGTACGGCCAGGATTTCCCAATTGTCATCCGTCCGCCGTCCGCGCCTCCCTCACATGTCGGTCTTGCTTTTGCGATAACCATAAAGCACTATATATGAGGCTTTACACGGCATATTGACCGTTATATCGGGCTTTACAATGACAGCGAGAATATACAAGATCCTGCCACAGCCGGTGCAACGCGGCCTGAAGAAACTGGCGCGCGACATCGCCCAAGCCCGCCGGCGGCGGCGTATGACGGAAGTCATGATGGCTGAACGACTGGGCGTGGCTCGCAGCACCTACCAGCGGTTGGAGGATGGCGACCCCGCGATGGGAATCGGGGTGTACGCGATGGCCCTGTTTGTCCTTGGCCTCAACGCTCCGTTTGCCGACTTGGCAGATGCGGCTCAGGATGAGCAGGGCTTGTTGCTGGACGCGGAGCGGTTGCCCAAGCGAGTGCGGGTGCGGCGCATCTCGAAGTCGCTGTGAACGGGGAGCACGAATGACCCGCACAATCACTGTTCTGATTGGCGAAGAGCCACACCCGGTGGGCGTGCTTCGCTACAACCAGGAAGGCAATCGAGAGTATTCGGCGTTCACGTACGCTCCCGAATGGATCGGCGCGATTGGAGGTTTCGCGGTCGATCCGGCAATGCCGATGGCTCCCACGACCTACTTTCAGAAGAGAATGGGGAAGGAGGACTCCCCATTCGCCGGGGCGATCGCGGACACCGAACCCGATGGATGGGGACGCCGCATCATCGTGCGTGATCATGCCAAACGGCGAAGCGCCGCCCGGGCAGCTGGAGATGCGGTGCCAGAACCGGTGATTGATGCAATGGACTACCTTCTCGCGGTAGACGACGTCGCCCGGATCGGCGCACTGCGCCTGATGGATGAGAATGGAGTGCTGGCTCGGACGGTGGGCCACGGCCACAGAAACACACCGCCGTTGCTCGAACTGCCGACAGTGATCAAATCCTCTAGAGCCGTGGAAACGAACACGGAAACCCAGGAGGACTTGGCATACCTCCAAGGCCGTGGGACATCACTCGGAGGGCTCCGACCAAAGTGCTCAGTCCGAGATGATGACGGGACGCTGGCCATCGGCAAGTTTCCTAGTGTCAACGATACCTTTCCCGTAACGAAGGGCGAGGTGCTCGCACTCCAACTCGCGAAGCAGGCCGGCCTCGACGCAGCGAAAGCCAGACTCGTTGAGAGCGGGGATGTCCCGGTGGCGCTGATTACTCGATTCGATCGCGCCGGCGGGGGCCGCCTCCCATACTGTTCTGCTGCCACCATGCTGCAAGTTCGGGCAGGCGATCCGCAAGAGCACAGCTACACTGAAATGGTCGACATCATTCGCCGCTTCGGGGAACGCCCCTCGGCGGACGCGGCCGAGCTCTGGCGCCGAATCGCGTTCACTATTCTGATTACGAACGTGGATGACCACTTGCGCAACCACGGATTCCTGCATGTCCGAGACGGCCTCTGGAGGCTTGCACCAGCGTTCGATCTCAACCCTTTCCCCGACCGAGCCAGGGTCCTGAAGACTTGGATTTCCGAGGACGTGGGGCCCGACGCCAGCATCGAGGCGCTTTGGGACGCTGCGGACTATTTCGGGCTGTCCAGGGCAGCGGCGGCGGAAATTCTCCGCGGTGTCGAATCCGCGATTGCGAAGTGGCGTGCGGAGGGGCGCACCCTCGGCCTGGCGAACCACGAATTGGACCAGTTTGAGAACGCCTTCGAACATCAAGAGCGCGAGATTGCGCGCCGCCTGCTTGCGGCGGCTCCATCCAAATAGCGGCTGATGGGGCGACAGGGGGACCTCCAACTCAGGCGAGGTACAAATCGATGGCCGGAGAGCTGACAGCCAAGCCAGTCTGCGCCGATTGCGGGAGCCAGTCAATCGCTGGCGCCTTCAAGGGTGAGCCGTACTGCATGTCCTGCCTCGAGCCGCGGACGCAGTGTGGCTGGAAGACCGTCGAGGAAGCGGTTGGGGTCATTGAGCGGCTGGCGCAGGCCGCGCTGGAAGCGCCAAGGGAATCATTGGAGAGCATTCGCCGTCAGATGGGAGAAGCCCGGAAAAACTCCGAGATGGCCAAAGAGGTATTTGAGAAGTTGAGACCCAGTCTCGCAGCGGGCGACGCGGGGCAGAGAATGATTGCGCCGGTGTTTGGTGATTTCGTAATGCAGGACAAGCTGGGTGACTTGCTACCCGATCTGTTGGGCCCCGAGATCCTCCTCGCTGGATGGGCCTATGGCGATGGCCCCGGATCCGTGAAGCCCTGTCTCGATTCCGAAACGATGCTCGACCTCATCGAGCGCGCCATGCAGGATCCCGAGACGATGTACGCCGTGTTCGAAGCATTTCATGGTCAGCTGCCCCAGTTTCCCCGGGATGAGGGTATGCCGTTTTGGGAAAACGTACAGGCAGGCCTCCGTCAGCTCCTCGCGGAGCCCTGGCGCTCGCGGCTCGCGTCGGTCGGCGTGGTTCCTGTGTTTGCTGGTCTCGCCAGGATGTCGGAACTGTCAGCCCAGCTGGTCGACGCGGGGCTATTTCCACCAGCACCCTTCACCGAGCGAGAACGGCAGCTCTATCTTGAGGTCGAGGGCCCGAACCGGCGCCGCGCCCATCGAGCGTGGCATTTCTTGAGCGAGCTCGCCAACGGGGAATTGGTCACCCGCGAGGATAGAGCCGAACGGATGGTGCATTGTTGGTTCATCGCCCGGTTGTCGTGGCCGGTGACCAGGTACCTGGACCTTCTCCGACGCTCATTTGTGGCCGGGCACTATCCTGAGACGATCGTCCTGTGCCGGGCGGTCGTAGAGGGAGCCGTGAATAGAGCGATCCCGCTGAACGAGACCATCCCTTATGCGCGGCCAGGGCGTGATCCAAGCATGGCCGACAAGCTCAAGCACCTTGTGAAGATGAGGCGCCTGCCCAGGTCACTCGAAAGGAAAGCGTTGGATGTGTGGGTACGCGGGAACAAGGCGATTCATGAGGATCCCGGCATGTACAAGGATCCTGATGTCGTGTATGCCACGATTCAGAGCGCCATCGAGGTTGCTATCGCGCTGGAGAAGTTCGCGGTGGAGACGGACCCAGAGTGAGCAAACCCCACCACGAGCCGGCCCGTGGTGGAATTGATAGCTGCTGTCGCTGAATGCTGAACGCTGAACGCCGACAGCGTCACACAAACAGCCCTTCAATCGACAAGTACAGCCAGGCGATTCGTGCCATGCTCAAACTGCGTGCGCATGGCTATACGTTGGTCTCCCAAGCTGGGGCCAATCACACTTTCATATCCCGCACTTCAATTTGAGG
>JANOFA010000690.1:0-2127 GCA_031413355.1 Gemmatimonadota bacterium
ACTGGTCCAACTCATGGGCAGGGGACCCCCTCTCCCGCGTGCGGGAGAGGGGGCAGGGGGTGAGGGTTGAGGGGCGGGGGCATGCACGGGGATGAGGAAAGTGGCGACCGCATGCCCCCGTCGCTACTTTCCCGCGCGGCCGACCCGGCCGCTGACGTCCAGCCCGAGGTGGTTCGTGAAGATTGCTGTCTGTCTCAAGCGGGTCCCCGATACCACTGCCAAGCTCATGATCGGTGCCAGCGGCACGTCGATCGATGAAGCCGGCCTCAAGTTCGTGCCCAATCCCTACGACGAATACGCCCTGGAAGCGGCGCTCAAGCTGCGCGAGGCCGAGGGGGCTGGCGCCGCGGGGGAAACCGTGGTGGTCAGCCTGGGCAGCGACGCGGCGCAGGAGACCATGAGGAGCGCTCTGGCCATGGGGATCGATCGGGGGATCCACCTGCAGTCCAGCGGCAGTGTGGATGGGCTCGAGGTGGCACGCGCACTCGCGGCGGAACTGAAGGCGGGTGGTTTCGATCTGATTCTTGCCGGCAAGCTCGCGGTCGACGATTACAACCACCAGGTCGCGGTCATGATCGCCGAGCTGCTGGAGATTCCCTGCATCACGGCGGTTTCCCGGCTCACGATCGCCGGTTCCACCGTGGACGCGGAGCGGGAGATCGAGGGCGGCATCGAGGTCAGTACCTGCCAGCTCCCCGCAGTGATTACCTGCGACAAGGGGCTCAATTCTCCGCGCCTGCCCTCGCTCAAGGGCATCATGGCCGCCAAGAAGAAGCCACTCGAGGTGAAGCCGGTGGCCCTCGGAGCCGGCACCGTCCGCGTGACCGGTCTGGCACTCCCGCCCGATCGTAAGCCGGGCCGCATTGTCGGTGAGGGTCCCGAAGCGGTGGGGGAGCTGGTGCGGCTGCTCCGCGACGAAGCCAAGGTGCTGTGACCATGCCGATCATTCTTGCAGTCGCTGAACAGCGCGATGGCGCGCTCCGCAAAGTCTCCCTGGAAGTGCTCGCTGCCGCTCGCCAGCTCGCGGATGCGCTCGGTGGCACCGTGGATGCCATTCTCATTGGCGCTGGGGAGATCACCGGCGCCGGGGAACTCGGCCGGTACGGCGCGGATCGCGTCCTGGTGGCGCGGCATCCCGATTTCGGGATGTACAGTCCGGACGGGTATGCCGCGACGATCGCGGAGGCTGGCCGTGGCGCCACTGCGATGCTCTTCGCCGCCACCGCAACCGGGCGGGATCTCGCCCCGCGCGTGGCCGCACGGCTTGGGGTTGGGCTCGCGACCGACGTGACGACCCTCGGAGTTGGGGGTGGGAAGGTCTGCGCAACTCGGCCGGTATACGGCGGAAAGGTGCTGCAGTCGGTCGTCCTTGAAGGGGCGCCGGCGATCGCCTCGCTACGGCCCAACACGATGCAGGCGACGGAATCCGGCAAGGCTGGGACCATCGTGGAACAGGTGGTGCCGGCGTTTGTCGCCCGGGTGACGGTGACAGCGATCAAGGCCGCCGCGGTCGCGGCGCTGGATGTCACCGAGGCGCCGGTGGTCATTTCCGGTGGGCGCGGGCTCAAGGAGCCGGCCCACTTTGCGCTGCTGGAGGAGCTTGCCGCGGCGTTCGGCAACGCCGCCGTCGGCGCCAGCCGGGCGGTGGGGGGTGCCGGCTGGCGCGATCATGGGGCTCAGGTGGGGCAGACCGGCAAGACGGTGAGTCCCGGACTCTATATCGCGGTTGGTATTTCCGGTGCCATCCAGCACCTCGCCGGGATGCGGACCTCGCGTACCATCGTCGCGATCAATCGCGACAAGGACGCCCCGATCTTCAAGGTGGCCGATTACGGCATCGTTGGTGACCTGTTCGAAATCGTCCCGCGGCTGACGGCGGAGGTGCGGAAACTGCGCGCCGAGCGATGAAGATGTCGTGGGGGGGCCGCCTCCTCCCTACGCGCCGCTCCCTCCCACCAGCCGCTGAATCCGCCGCACTCCTTCCACCACTGCTGCTTCCTC
Source organism: Gemmatimonadota bacterium (assembly GCA_031413355.1). GTDB lineage: Bacteria > Gemmatimonadota > Gemmatimonadetes > Gemmatimonadales > GWC2-71-9 > JADJOM01. The sequence goes on from JANOFA010000690.1 coordinate 2,002, forward strand.
GGGACCAAAGGAAAATCTCACGTAGCTGCGAAAGCGTGACGGGCGCCCACTCCGCCGCTTGCCCGGATTGATGTCGAAGAACTCGCCGGGGACGCAGATCACTTTCTCCTTGAGCGCGGCCTTGAA
>JANOFA010000691.1:0-5418 GCA_031413355.1 Gemmatimonadota bacterium
GGATGGCAGGATCACGCTCGCCAAAGGCTACGGCACCACGTCGGTCGGCAACGGTGGCGTCCCGGTCGATGCCAACACCCGGTTCGCCATCGGCTCGGTGACCAAGCAGTTCACCAGCGCCGCCATCTTCCTGCTGGCGGAGGAGGGCAAACTCTCAGTTCATGATCCGGTTGCGAAGTGGTATCCGGCGCTGACCCGCGCCCGGGATATCACCCTGCTCGATCTCATGCACCATGTGTCGGGCTACCCGGATTACTACCCGCTCGACTTCGTCGATCGCCGGATGCAGCAGGCGGCCAGCGCCGAGTCGATCATTGCGCGCTATTCCACCAGTGCACTCGACTTCGAGCCCGGCACCCGATGGTCCTACAGCAACACCGGTTTCATCATCCTCGGACGGGTGGTCGAGCGAGTGAGTGGTGAATCATTCGGGACTTTTCTGAACCGGCGGATCTTCCAGCCGGTCGGCATGCGGCACACCACCTATGAGCCAGGGAAGACGGACGGCGCCGGCTGGGCGACGGGTCACACCTCTTTCGCGCTGGGTCCGGTCGTGACGGCCAGACCGGAAGGGCGCGGCTGGGCTGGCGCCGCCGGCGCCATCTGGTCCACCCCGTCGGACCTTGCGACCTGGGATCTCGCGCTCAGCGAAGGCCGGGTGCTCAATCCGGAATTCTACGCCCTGATGATCCAGCCGCGCCTGCTGGCGGATGGCACCAGCACCGGCTACGCCAGCGGGCTCGGTGTCGAAACGGTCAACGGATGGACGGTGTTCAGTCACGGCGGCGCGGTGAGCGGATTCATCTCCAACAATCGGTTTGTGCCGGGAACTCGCGCCGCACTGGTCGTGCTCACCAACGGCGAGAGTGGGCAGGGGTTGCGACCGGTCGGCCGGATGGGAATCGCCCTCATCACCAGCGGCACGCCGCCGCCACCCGATGAGCCCCGGGCCGACCCACTCCCGAAGGCAGCGCCAGCCGAGGCCGCGATCCCGACAATTGCAGGCCCCTCGCCGGTGGACGCGGCCACATCGCTCTTCACCGCGCTGCAGCGGGGCACTGTGGACCGGACCACACTCGGTGCGGAGTACAGCCACTTTCTCACGCCGGAAAAACTTCGCGTGGCGGCCACCGCGCTCGGACCCCTCGGCGCGCCCGACACGGTAACGCAGCAGTGGCGGGGCGAGCGCGGTGGCCTCGAGGTGGCCGTCACCGTCTTCAAGTTTGGCACCCGGAAACTGCAGGGCCTGATGTACCGCAGCACCGATGGGAAGGTGGAGGAGTTCCTGATCACGGAGCCCTGATGTCACCCAGTCCATTTGCCGCCGGTATCTCGCGCCGCGACCTGCTGGGCCGTGCAGCCGCGACCGCCGGCCTGATCGCCGGCGCGCCGGCGCTGGCCCGGCCCGGTGCCGATGGTGAAGGTCAACAGCCGGCGGGGTCGCCGCTACCCGCCGCACTCCCGCCATCCCGGCTGCGCCAATCGGTGTGCCGCTGGCCGTTCAGCGATATCCCCGACGCCGAGTTCTATCCGGCGGTGAAGGCGCTCGGCTTCGACGCGGTGGATCTGCTGACCGAAAAGGAGTGGCCGCTCGCGGAAGCAGCGGGACTCACCTGTTCCATGGCGATGCCGACGGAGCGGCGCGATTTCATCCGTCGCGGATTGAACGACCGGGCCAACCACCCCCTGCTTCTTGGCGAGCTGAGGCACACCATCGTGGCAGCGAAGCGGCGCGGGTACGAGCGGGTGATTGCCATGATCGGCAATCGGGAGGGACGCAGCGACGCCGACGGACTCGCCGCCTGCGCGGAAGGGCTCCGCCAGGTCGTGCCGCTGGCGGAGGAACAGGGCATCACCATCTGCCTCGAGCTGCTCAACAGCCGGGTGGATCATCACGATTTCATGGGCGACCGGATGGCGTTCGGCCTGCAGCTCATGTACACGGTGAACAGCCCGCGCGTCCGGCTGCTCTACGACATCTACCACATGCAGATCATGGATGGCGACATCATCCGGACCATCCGCGATCAGGGTCACTGGATCTCGCACTATCACACCGCAGGAAATCCGGGGCGCAACGAGCTCGACCGGAGCCAGGAGCTGCAGTACGACGCGATCGCCACCGCCATCGGGGAGACCGGCCACACCGGCTGGGTCGCGCATGAGTTTATCCCGACCCGGGACTGGAAGGCCGGGCTGGCGGAAGCACGAGGGATCTGCGGAGGGACAGCCGGTAGCAGGCGGTAAGCGGTGGGCGGTGGGCGGTGGGCGGAAATGGCTACCAGCCCGCACTCAAACGCCTATTCCCTATCGCCTCTGGTCAGCAACGCTACTCCCAACCCCAAGCCCCGCCCATCCCGGCATCATCGTTGCCTCTAAACTCTTCCAGATAGCCAATTTCGCACGGGGGACCCCCTTCCCCGGCGCTTCCATCCCAAGGTGAGTTGCGTAATGCAACTCACCGCTGCGGTTGGCGGCTGATTGGCAGCCCACACGAGCTGGAGGTCCGTCTGACCGCAGGCGCCGCGAGTCCCCCACCGCCCTCTCCGGCGGCAGATCCACGACCCGTGGGGAAACGGGATTCGGGGGGACTGCGGGGCGTTGCCCGGGAGGGCATGCGGACGCGGGCTGGCCAGTTCACGGTCCTGACAGCGGTCTATGGCCTCATTTATCTGATCTGGGAACGGGCCGGCTGGGGCGGCCCGGAGTGGCGCGACCTGATCAGCAATGTGGCGTTCATGCCGCTGAACCTGGCGGTGATCACGCTGAACGCGCTGGCCGCTCGCAACGCGAGCCTGGATCCCGGTGTCCGTCGAGGCCTCCGGATCATGTCGGTGGGATCGGCCGCGGTGCTGGGCGGCAATATCATCTCGGTCTCCTACCTGATGGCGGGGGAAAGCCCCGTCGTCTCGTGGGCCGACGCGCTGTATCTCGCCGACACCTTCCTCATCCTCGCCGCGCTGCTCTCCTTCCCGCTCGCGCGGCATACCCGCTCCGAGCGGTGGAAGTTCGTGCTCGACGCCGCGATGGTGGTGATCGGCGGGGCAGTGGCGATCTGGTACTTCACCGTGCTGCCCACCGCGGGCTCCTCGCACGGTAGCGTCACGATGACCGTGATCGCGTTCGCCTATCCGCTGGCCAGTCTCCTCCTGTTGTTTGGCGTCACCACCGTCCTGCTCGGCCGTCCGCTGGACGGCAACCGCCTGGCCTTCAGCCTGCTCGTGGCGGGGACACTCATCTCGATCGTGGCGGACCTGGCCTTCGACCTGTCGCTGCTGGAGCTGGGCAGCCGCACCGCGACGCTGGTCGACGCGATCTACCTGCTGTGCTACCTCTTCCTGATTGCCAGTGCGGAGCTGTACTACCGCCGCCCGGTCGCCACCGAGCCGCGTCGGGGTGCCCTGCGGCACCGGTTGCAGCCGTTCAGCCCGCTGCCGTACCTCGCCGTTGCGGGGACCTTCAGTCTGCTCCTCGCCACTGTGCTGGTACCCTGGACCGAGCCGGTCAGTGGCATCGCCGTGAGTGCGGTGGTGCTGACCATCCTGGTCGTCTCCCGCCAGTTCCTCGCCGTGCGGGAAAATGTCCGGCTGCTCGCGGAGAATGCCGCCCGCCAGAACGAGGCGCGGTTCCGCTCGCTGGTGCAGCATTCCTCCGACGTGATGATCGTCGTGCGGCCGGACAGCACGATCCAGTTCGTCAGCCCCTCGGTGACCCGCGTGCTGCGCTACGAGATCGAACCGTTGATGGGCCGGCCGTTGATCGACCTGCTGCAGCCGGAGGATCGGGAGCACGCCCGCACGTTCTTCCGCGACGCCGCCCGCACCCCAGGCGTGACCTCGCCGGTCGAATGGCGCTTCCGCCAGCCCGATGGTTCGTCACTCCACGCCGAGGTGATCGCGACCAACCTGCTGCATGAGAGCACGGTGCGCGGGCTGGTCCTCAACATCCGCGATGTGAGCGAGCGGAAGCGGCTGGAGAAGCAGCTGACCCACCAGGCCTTTCACGATCCGCTCACCGGCCTGGCGAATCGCGCTCTGTTCCGTGATCGGGTCAGCCACGGCCTGGCGCTGGCGCGCCGTGACGGCCGGCTGCTGAGCGTGCTCTTCCTCGACCTCGACGACTTCAAGAAGGTGAACGACAGCCTCGGCCATCACGAGGGCGACCGCCTGCTGGTCGCCGCCGCCGAGCGGTTCGAGACCTGCGCCCGCAATGCCGACACCGTCGCACGGCTGGGCGGCGATGAGTTCGCCATCCTGATCGAGAATGTGGCGGAGACCGATGGCCCGCAGGGGCTGGCCCAGCGGCTGACGGCGGTGATGCTGAAACCATTCCTGCTGAGCGGCAACGAAGTGCAGATCAATGCGAGCATCGGGATCGCCACGTCCACCGGCAGCGAAGACGCGGACGACCTGCTGCGGAATGCCGACGTGGCGATGTATACCGCCAAGCGCCACGGGAAGGGACGCAGTGAGGTCTACCAGTCGCAGATGTACTCCGAAATCCGCGAGCGGCTGGAACTGGAAGCGGCGCTCCGGCACGCCATCGAACAGCGGGAGCTCACCCTGGTCTATCAGCCAATCGTGTCGCTGAAGAACGGGCGCATCTTCGGTGTCGAGGCACTGGTCCGGTGGGACCATCCAAAGCTGGGACCGCTGGTGCCGTTGCAGTTCATCCCGCTGGCGGAGGAGACCGGACTGATCGTGCCATTGGGACGCTGGGTGCTGCGCGAAGCCTGTGCCCAGATGCGCCGGTGGCGCACCGCCTTCCCCGCGCTCCCGCTCTCCGTCGCGGTCAACCTGTCCGGCCGGCAGCTGCATGAACTGGACGTGGTGGATGAGACCCGCGCGGCGCTGGCGGAGTCCGGCGTCGATCCCTCCGCCCTGGTCCTCGAGATCACCGAGAGCGTGCTGATGCAGCAGGCCGGGTCGGTCCGCGCCCGGCTGGAGCAGCTCAAGGAACTCGGCGTCAGCCTGTCGATCGACGACTTCGGGATCGGCTACTCGTCACTCAGCTACCTCCAGCGCTTTCCCATCGACATCCTGAAGATCGCCAAGCCGTTCGTGGACGACGTCGGCCTCGGCGAGGATCGTGCGGCGCTGGCCCGGGCCATCGTGGGCCTGGGCGACACCCTGCACCTGCATACGATTGCCGAAGGCATCGAAACCGCCGAGCAGTGCGCCGCGCTGATCGCGCTCGGCTGCGCCTATGGCCAGGGCTATCACTTCTCACCTCCGCTGCCACCCGAGGGGATCGAGGCGCTGCTAGGCGCTGCGGCGCCTGGGCCGCCAGCGACGGGGGTGTGGAGCTGAACTGAGGGCGGTCAGCAGACAGCCGTCAGCCATCAGCTATTGTGGGGCAGCCGTCCCGGCTGCCCGCGGAGAGGCCGATAGACCTGGCCATCGTGGGGCAGCCGCCCCG
>JANOFA010000692.1:0-6013 GCA_031413355.1 Gemmatimonadota bacterium
ACCGACGCGCTGGTGCGTGAAGCGCTTGAGCTGCCCAGCGTCCTTCCTCCGTCGGTGTACACCCAGGTGTCCACCGATACCCGGACCATCAGCAAGGACGCGTTGTTCGTGGCCCTGAAGGGGGATCGCTTCGATGGGCACGATCACCTCGTCGCAGCCCGGGACGCAGGGGCGACGGGGGCGGTGGTTCGCGCCGGCACGGCGGCCGTTGCCGGCCTGGTGTATTACCCCGTCGAGGACACGCTCGAGGCCTACGGGAAGCTCGCACGCCTGCGCCGGCGCGCGATCACCGGCCCGGTCGTCGCGATCGGTGGCGCCAACGGAAAGACCAGCACCAAGGAGATGTGCCGGGCGGTACTGGGCACCCGCTACCGGGTGCACGCGACGCCGGCCAATGACAACAATCTTGTCGGTATCCCAAAGAGCATCCTCGGCGCGCCGGAAGAGACCGACGCGCTGGTGATCGAGGCCGGAGCGAGCGTGCGCGGCGAACTGGCTCGCGCCCGGCCGATCATCGAGCCGTCGGTGGTGATCACGACGAACGTGGTGCTCTCGCACCTCGACGGCTTCGGCTCGCTTGAGGGCGTGCTGGAGGAAGAGCTCGACTTGCTCGAGGGGGCGCCCCTCGCGATCGTCGGTACCGAGCCGAGCACGCTGGGCGAGCGGGCCCGTACCCGGGCGCAGGTCGTGATCACCGCCGGCCTTGCCCGGGCGGACCGGGTACCGCAGTCGGTCTCGATGGATTCCACCGGGCGGGCGACTCTCGTGGTCGACGATCAGCGCATCACCCTGCCGCTGCTGGGTCAGCACCAGGCCAGCAACGCGATGCTCGCCTGGACGCTGGTGCGGGAACTCGGGCTCGAACCGGCCGCCTCCGCGGAGGCGCTGCGGACGTTGCGCATCCCTGGCGGGCGGGGCGAGCTGCTCGAAGCCGGCGGCCTCACGATCGTCAACGATGCCTACAACGCCAACCCGTCGTCCTTTCTCGCCGCGATCGCCACCGCCCGCGCGATGCGGGGTGGTCGGCGCCTGGTCTTCGTCGCCGGCACCATGCGGGAGCTGGGCGAGGATGCCGCCCGCCACCACGCCGCCGTCGCCGCCGCACTGGTGGGCCTGGAACCGGACCTGCTCGCGGCCATCGGCGAGTTCGTCCCGGCACTGGCGCCATACGCCGATCGGCTCAAGGGCCGGCTGCTCACGGCGCCCGACGCCCCAGCGATGGGCCCGCTGCTGAAGGCGCGGCTGCAGGGCGATGAACTGATCGTGCTCAAGGCATCCCGGGGCGCGGCACTGGAGCGTATACTTCCGTACCTCACCGGGCAGGACCACTCGACACACTGAGGCGCCGTGTTCTACCACCTGCTCGCCCCGCTCGGCAAGCACTACATCATCTTCAATCTCTTCAACTACATCAGCTTCCGGGCGGCTGGTGCCACCGTGACCGCGCTGCTGCTGGCGTTCGTCGTCGGGCCGCCGATGATCCGGAAGCTGCGGGAGCGGAAGATTGGCCAGGTGATTCGCGCCGAGGGTCCGGCCAGTCACCAGGGCAAGCGCGGGACCCCGACGATGGGCGGGCTGATCATCCTGCTGGCGACCATCGTCCCGACGCTGCTCTGGGCCCCGCTCAATAACCGATTCGTGCTCTTTGCCATGCTGGCGACGCTGTGGATGGGGGCGATCGGATTCATCGATGACTACCTGAAGATCGTCCAGGGGAAGTCGCGCGGGCTGGTGGCCAAGTGGAAACTGGTCGGCCAGATCTCGTTTGGTATCGTGCTGGGCGTGCTGCTCTGCTACTTCCCGGTCGTGCCGAGCGAGACTATCCCCGCCACCGCCACCACGGTGCCCTTCTTCAAGTTCTTCCTGGTCGTGTTCTCGCCGTGGCTGTACGTGACCTTCGTGACCACCGTCATCACCGGCAGCAGCAACGCGGTCAATCTCACCGACGGACTCGATGGGCTCGCGACCGGACTGGCGGCCATCGCGGCGGGAGCGTTCGGGCTCTTCGCGTATCTCTTCGGCCGGGTGGATGCGACCACCTACTTGAATCTCTTCTACCTGCCGGGATCGGGGGAGCTCACCATCTTCTGCGCGGCGCTGCTCGGTGGCTGCCTCGGCTTCCTCTGGTTCAACGCCCATCCGGCGCAGGTGTTCATGGGCGACACCGGCAGCCTGGCGCTGGGCGGTGCCTTCGGAACGGTGTCGATCATGCTGAAGGCGGAATTCCTGCTGGTCATCATCGGTGGCGTCTTCGTGGCCGAGGCGATTTCGGTGATCCTGCAGACCGCCGTGTACAAGTGGTTCAAGCGGAGCCGGGGCAAGGAGTACGCCGACGCCCACCGCGTCTTCCGGATGGCGCCGCTGCACCACCACTTCGAAAAGCTGGGTTGGGCGGAACAGACGATCGTCACCCGGTTCTACATCCTCGGCATCTTCTGCGCGATGATCGCGCTGGCGACACTCAAGCTCCGATGAGCTTTGCCGCGTGGCGCGCGACCGGAAGAGAGGCGGCGGTGGTCGGCCTGGCACGGAGCGGTGTCGCCGCGGCGCTGCTGCTTCGGCGGGAACGGATCCCGGTGTACGCCTCCGATGCGTCGGCCGACCCTGCGGCGGACAGTCACTCCCACGGCTCGCCACCCGAGAAGTTGCTCCGGGAGGCGGGCGCCGAGGTGCAGGTCGGCGGGCATGACCTCGCCCGGATTGCCCGGGCCGGGGTCTGCGTCGTGTCGCCCGGGGTGCCGCCCACTGCTCCGCCGGTCCGCGCCGCGCTCGAGGCCGGGGTGCCGGTGGTCTCCGAGCTCGACGTCGGGTTCGCCGCGATGCCGCGGATGCGGTATGCGGTCATCACCGGGACCAACGGCAAGACGACGACCACGGCCCTGACGGCGCACCTGCTGCAGGCCGCCGGGCGCGTGGCGAGCGCGGCCGGCAACATCGGTACGCCGCTCGCCGCGCTGGCGCTGGAGGGACCTGCACCCGAGTGGGCCGTCGTGGAGGCGTCGTCATTCCAGCTGCACGACACTCACGAGCTGGTGCCGACCATTGGCGCGATGACCAACCTCGCCCCCGACCACCTCGACCGCTACCCGACCCTGGAGTCGTACTACGCCGACAAGGACCTGCTGTATCGCAACGCGGGGCCGGACTCCGTCTGGGTGATCAACGCCGATGACGCCGAGGTCGAGCGGCGCGCTGCGGGACGCCCGGGGCACTGGTTGCGCTTCACGTTGCGCGGCCGGGCGGAGGGCTGGTTTGATCGGTCACGCGGCGTCTTGATGCTGGGCGACACCGAGCTCCTGCCACGATCGGAGCTGGCGCTGTTCGGCGACCACAACGTCGCCAATGCCTTGTGTGCGGCGCTGATCGTGGCGCAGGCGGGTGTGACACCGGCGATGATCGCCGCCGGACTCCGGAGCTTCCGCGCGCTGCCGCACCGGATGGAGCCAGTCGGAACCGCGGGAGGCGTCGTCTGGATCAACGACTCCAAGGCGACCAACGTTGCCTCGACGCTCGTGGCGGTGCAAGCGCTGCAGCAACCATTTGTGCTGCTGCTGGGTGGGCGCCACAAGGGAGAGCCGTACACCGCCCTCGCAGCGGCGGCCGGCGACCGTTGCCGCGCCGTCGTGGCGTATGGCGAGTCCCGCGATCTCATCGTCGCCGACCTCTCGCGCCAGTTGCGAGTCGTGCCGTGCGGCACCGATTTCGCCGACGTCCTCCGCACCGCGAGGGAGCGGACCCGTCCGGGCGATGCCGTGCTGTTGTCGCCCGCCTGCTCCAGTTATGACATGTTCCAGAACTACGAGGACCGCGGGGCGCAGTTCCGGGCCGCGGTCGAGGCCATGATGGAGGCAGGACGATGACGGCTCCGCGTATCCGCCACCCCGGAGAGTTCCGCTGGGAGACCCGACTCCTCGCCGTGGTCACCGCGACGCTGGTCACCGTCGGGATCGCGATGGTGTACGGCGCTTCGAGCCTGGTGCCGACTCGCGGCGGATCAGTCGTGGGCGGCGCGTTCGCGCTGAGCCAGTTCATTGGCGCGCTGGCCGGCGGCGTGCTGATGGTGATCATCTCGGGCATGGACTACCGGCGGCTGCGGCCCTTGGCCTGGCCGCTGATGCTCGCCTGCCTCTGCTTCCTGGTGCTGCCGGTGCTGCCGGGCTCGCATCGATTCGCGCCCTCGATCAACGGGGCCAAGCGGTGGGTCAACCTGGGTTTTGTCACCTTCCAGCCGTCGGAGGTCGCGCGGCTGGCGATCATTATCTGGTGCGCCATGCTGGCGACCAAGAAGGGCGCGCAGGTGCGCGAGTTCAAGAAGGGGATGGTCCCGTTCCTCGTCGTCATCGGCATCACGTCGCTGCTGATTCTGCTGCAGCCGAACATGTCGATGGCGGTGCTGGTCATCCTGCTTGGTGGCATCATTCTCTTCGCCGCCGGTGCCAAGATCGGCCACTTCCTTGTCCTCGGGATTGCGCTGGTGATCGGGGCGCTGCAGGTCATCAGTCACGCCGGCTACCGGGCCAACCGACTCAGCATCTTCCTGAATGGGGCGGACCCGACCAGCCAGATTCACCAGTCGCTGGTCGGCATCGGGTCGGGTCAACTCTTCGGCGTGGGACTGGGCCAGGGCCAGCAGAAGTTCGGCTACCTCGCCTACGCCTACTCCGATTTCATTTTCAGCACCATCGGCGAAGAGTGGGGTTTCATCGGTGTCGTGCTGATCGTCTTTCTGTTCGGACTCTTCTGCTGGCTCGGTTTCCGGATTGCGCGGACTGCGGAGGATCCGTTCGGTCAGTATCTCGCGACGGGCCTCACAGCGGCCATCGGCATCACCGCCTTCATGCACATGGCGGTGAGCCTGAGCCTCATGCCGACGACGGGGCTGACGCTGCCATTCATTTCCAACGGCAAGTCGAGCCTGGTGGTCTCGCTGGTCTCGACGGGGATTCTGCTCAGCGTCGGCCGGATGCGCGGCAAGCCCGCGGGTCGCGGCGGTGCCGATGGACGGCCCCGCTCCCTCACGCAGTAACGCGACATGCCCCCAAGTCGCACCCCCGCCGCGCAATTGGTGAAGCACCGCCCGGTCGTGCTGATTGCCGGTGGCGGGACCGGCGGTCATCTCATGCCGGCGCTCGCCATCGCAAGCCGCCTGCGCGAACGCCGCCCCGACCTCGAACCGGTGCTGGTTGGGGCGGTGCGGGGCATCGAGGCGCGGCTGCTACCCACCCGTGATTTCCGCTATCACCTGCTGCCGGCCGAGCCGATCTATCGACGCCAGTGGTGGAAGAATGCCCGCTGGCCCTTCGTTGCGGCCAGGCTGCTGGGCAAGGTGCGCCGACTCTTCGATTCGGAACAACCAATCGCGGTGGTCGGCACTGGCGGGTACGCCTCCGGGCCCTGCGTCTGGCAGGCGACCCGTCGCCAGATTCCCACCGCGATGCAGGAACAGAACGCCTACCCCGGCCTCGTCACCCGCCTCCTCGCATCACGGGTGCGCCACCTCTACCTCGGCCTGCCAGAGGCACGCGCTCGGCTCCGGGTCGGCGCCGGTACGGCGGTGTTCGATACCGGCAATCCGATCACCCCGCCCGATCCCGCACGGCGGGCCGCCGCGCTCAAGCGATTTGGCCTCGATGCCACCGAGGGGGCTCCGCCGGTTCTGCTCGTGACTGGTGGAAGTCAGGGTGCCATCGCGATCAACGATGCGGTCGCGGCATTTCTCGAACATGATGGCGGAGCGGGGAGTATCGTGCTGTGGGCCACGGGCCGTGGCAGCTACGAGCGCTACCGGCGCCACCATCGGCCGCCCGCCGTCCAGGTCTTCGACTTTCTCGATCCGATGGCCGATGCCTACGCCGTGGCGGATCTGGTGCTGAGCCGGGCCGGGATGATGACTGGGGCGGAACTTTGCGCCTGGGGCTTGCCATCACTCCTGGTTCCGCTGCCTACCGCCGCCGAGGATCATCAGCGGTACAACGCTGAGGCGCTGGTGAAAGCCGGTGCCTCGGCGATGATC
>JANOFA010000693.1:0-3825 GCA_031413355.1 Gemmatimonadota bacterium
CGATGAGCTTCTCCCACAAGGGCGAGCAGTTCATCGGTGTGGCGTGCGGCGGCAACTTCCAGCTCAACTTCCCGCTGGGCGCCGGCGTCTTCATCTTCGGGCTGCCCAAGCCGTACACCGCCGCAATGCGCTAACGGCGCAGTCGCAGTAGCTTCATCGGTGGGAGTGCTCCCTCTTCGGGGGTACTCCCGCCACTTTTTTGCCGGGAGAACGTGCATGCGCCGGTGGATCATCGCCCTGCCCCTTGGCCTGAGCGCCCTGTTTTCAACTTCGTTGACGGCGCAAGCCGCCACGGCGGTGGCGGGCCCGGACCCAAGTTGGCTCGAGTGGAACGCCACGACGAAGACCGCGAAGTTCAAGCTCATCGCGGGCATACCCGGGCGGGCCAAGAGCCCGTTCAACTTCAACGGCTATACCGACGGCGAGCTGACCCTGGTCGTTCCGCTGAGCAGCACCGTCGTCATGAACTTCGTGAACGACGACGGCACCCCGCACAGCGCCATGATCATCAACAGCGGCGGCACCATGCCCAACATGGCGGGTGACGCGGCTATCCCGCGGGCCTACAGCAAGCAGGCCGGCGAAGGCATCGGGCAGTTCGGCACCGACATCCTCCGGTTTGCCGCAGCGCCGGCGGGTGACTATCTCATCTTTTGCGGCGTACCTGGCCACGGTCTTTCAGGGATGTGGATCCGGTTCGCGGTGAGCACCACGGCCCAAGCGCCGGCGCTGATTGAAACGCCGAAGCCCTGAATAGCGGGCGGTATGCGGGAACTGCAGGCGCCGGACGGGAACCGGCGGCGCCGGGCGGTAGGCGCTGGGGAGGCCGGAGTACCATGAAAGTCGGGCGCGGTCGCTTGTTCGCCCACCGCCTATCGCCTATCGCCTTGTCTTCTTCTCCCACAAACTTGGAATCCCGACCATGCCTACAGCAATTAAGACCTCTTGGGTTGCGGTCGCGGCGCTAGTCGGTATCTTAGGGACGCGTCTGGAGATAGCTGTGCCGGAGTGGCTTAGGGTCGATGGACATGCCTGGGTCAAGATGAATCCGGAGAGTAAGCAAGCCTACCTGGCGGGGTTCCTCGCCGGGACCGCAGTGGGACAGGCTCTCGCTGCTGGCGCACCGGATTCCGCCGCCCTGGTGGAGCGAGTGCACAGTCTGGTCCGCGAGGGACTGGCGTTCCCGTTCGCTCCGAATGTTTATGCCGCCCGATTGGGAGATTATTACTTCTACGAGGACCGTCGTGTCCTCCCTATCTGGTATGCCGCCTGGGAGGTGAATCATCAGCTTCAGCACCCGCCCGGCCGGGGGCCCTGAGCGATCAGCCAAATCTCTTCTGTTTGAATCTCCAGTGTTTACAGCAGGTGTGGTTCTGAAGCAGACCGGCGGGTTCAGTCCCCTTCTAGTCAGGAGAAGCACCGATGAAGCGTAGCGCTCTGTTGTTCTCGGCCCTCATGGTAGGCGTGGCCGGTGCGGCCAATGCCCAGGGCCTCTCGATGCAGATGTCGAACGGGTGGAATTTCTCGTTCGCCGGCAATGTCAACATCTTTGCCCAGTATCAGTCGGTGAGCAGCAGCAACAACGCCACGGTCTCCCCGGGGCAACTGGTTGGCGGCGGCCCGGCCAAGGGCCTCTACTACGGCACCGGCCTCCTTCCGGCCTTCGCCACCTTCATGGCGAGCGGCAAGGAAGGCAACACCGACCTGAAGGCGCACTTCGGCTTTGCGCCGCAGGTGCAGTGCGGTGGCAACAGCCACGACTGCTTCGGCGCCCAGATCGACATGCGTCAGGTCTTCCTAACGGCTGGCGGCAGCTGGGGCACCATCACCGCTGGTAAGGAACTCGGCGTCTATCAGCGTGCCAACATCCTCAATGACCAGACGCTGTTCGGCGTCGGCGGCGGCGGGATCGCCCCGAGCGGCACGACCCTGGGCCGTATCGGCTTCGGGTACGTCTATCCCAACTTCGTGCCGCAGTTCACCTATTCGTCCCCCGCCGGCCGGTCGACCAGCTTCAATATCGGCCTGATGGAGCCCAGCACCTTCGGTTCCTACACCGAGCTCACGACTCCTCGCCTCGAGGCCGATGTGACGTTCAAGGCGAGCAGCATCACCTTCAATGTCAGCGGCACGGTCCAGAACGGTAAGGACACCGGCGCGAACCAGTCAAAGACCGCCGTCGGCGCCGCCGCGGTGATCGGTTACAAGGCCAGCCAGTTCTCGCTTACCGGCTCAGGCTACTACGGCAAGGGCATCGGGACCACCCTGATGTTCACCGTGCTCCCCGAGATCGGTGGCGACCTGACGAAGTCCTACGGCTACATCGGGCAGGCGACCTACACCGGTGGCAAGGCGACCATCGCCGGCAGCTATGGCTCGAGCTTCCTCCAGGATGACGCCAGCACGTTCAAGACCGAGAACAGCCTGATCTCCGCTGGCATTTACTACCAGGCCACCAAGTCGCTCAAGGTTGTTGGTGAGGGTGACTACATGTGGTCCAAGGACAAGGACGGCTCGGGCAAGAACAAGGCGTTCACGGCCGCGTTCGGCCTGATGCTGTTCTACTAAATCCTGCTGCGGGGCGAGCAAGCCTGACGTTGCTCACCCCCGGTTGGTGCGAACGGCCTCCCTTCCGGGAGGCCGTTCTGCGTTCCTCTCCTCGGACTGCCCCACAGGACTGGACCGGGGTACATTGCGCCCACCTTTCACCCTGAACATCCCGACCATGCGCTGCTTCCTGACCGTGTTGCTCGTTTCCGCTGTCGCCGGCTGCGCCGGCGGTACCCTGTATACCGCGCTTGCCGGCGTCTCCAGCGTTGCGCCGGCGGACGCGTATGTCTGCGCCGAGAAGCAGCTGCAGCTGCTGGAATACCGACGCACCCAGTACGACAACAAAGCACTATTCATTATCGGTGAAAAGCGAAACGATGAGGAAGCCGGGAGTGGCGCCACGTTCCGAAAGACTCTGGACATCCTCGAGGTGTACGTGAAGCCCGGCAGCAGCGGGACGACAGAGCTCTCGGTGAAGGCCCGGACGTTTGATGAGCAGTCCAACTCGCAGGGCGTCACCCGTGATGAACGGAAGAGTTCCAACCGTGTCCTGACGGATGCACGGAAGCTCGGGCAGGCCTGCGCGTCGTAGGGATTGACTGGCGGGGTCCTAGGCGCGAATTCCGCGTTGACGAGCAGATGATCGGTCGACCCGAGGTCGTTTCGGATCTCGACGCTTGTGGGGATCGGGCCAACGCCATTCCGGAGACCGATGCCGTTTGATCACTGGGTAGGGGTCGACAGGCGGTCGACCCCTACCCGTTTCGCGTGGGCCGGCGTGGATGGAACCGTCCCGACACCGAAAGCGGACGTCGGCGGATCGATGCGATGGCCGGCATCGGGCCGGCCTCGCCGGGAAACCGGATGCTGGTGGATCGATGCGATGGCCGGCATCGGGCCGACCTCGCCGGGAAGCCGGATGCCGGCGGATCGATGCGATGGCCGGCATCGGGCCGGCCTCGCCGGGAAACCGGATGACGGTGGATCAACGGGTAGGGGCCGAACGCAGGCCGGCCCCTACCCGGTTCATGGCGCCGGATTTCGCCTGGGATTCCGATTCCGGGGATTTTCGATCACGTACCGCCGGATCGTTTCCAGCGCGCGTTCGTCCGGAATAATTCGATCATGATACCCACGTTGCCACACGGGCGCGCCGGAAGTTCCCCGGAGTACATTGATTCGTTTCGAACTGATCGACTTGAATTGCTGCATCAACGTGGGAATGGTCGCCGGTGGCGCCACTCCCCTTTCGTCATCGTGGGCGCGTAACCAGAC
>JANOFA010000694.1:0-3693 GCA_031413355.1 Gemmatimonadota bacterium
GCATCTGCCCCGCCAGATCGTCCAGCGCCCCGAGGATTTCGCCGAGCACCTCGGGGTGATCGACATTCGATGGCCGGTGGAAGGTGACGAAGGCGTACGGCGTTCCGGCGACACCATGGGTAGCCGGTGCACCGAGACCTCGCGCCTTGTCGCGCAGAGTCAAGAGCGTATCGACCATGACATTCCCCACCAGCTTCACCCGCGCGTCCGGAATGCCTTCGGCCCGCAGGTTGGCGTTCCCGTCCCGGCTGGGGGTGAGGCACAGGTCGGCGAGCTGGTCGGTGAGCAGCCGGTTCAATTCCTCGGGCATGGTGCGGTCGCGGCTCCGGAGTCCCGCTTCCACATGCGCGACCTTGATGCCCTTCTTCGCGGCCACGAGCGCGCAGGCGACGGTCGAGTTCACGTCGCCGTAGACGACCAGCCATTCGGGGGTGAGTCGGTCCAGCACCGGTTCGAACTCCAGCATGATCCGGGCGGTCTGCACCGCATGCGTTCCCGAACCGACGCCGAGGTTGACATCCGGTGTCGGCAGGCCAAGGTCCGCGAAGAAGCGATCACTCATCGCAGCGTCGTAGTGCTGCCCGGTGTGGATCAGGTACTGGCGCAGGCCCGGTACAGCCGTCCCGGCACGCAGCACCGGTGCCACCTTCATGAAGTTGGGCCGGGCTCCGACGACGTGGAGCAGGCTGCTCATTGCCGCTCCGAGGCGAGCGGCAGGTCCAGCTCGAAGAAGAAACGCGTGCCCTGGTCAGCGATGGTTTCCACCCGGAGGTTCGAGTGCATCGCTTCGACCAGTTTGCGGCAGATCGACAACCCCAGGCCCGCGCCGGAGAAGGCATACTCACCCGGCTTCTGGCGCCGGCGGAACGGCTCGAACAGGGTCAGCATCGCATGCGGCGGAATCCCGCGACCGGTATCGCGGACCGAGAATTCCACCCGAGTGCCGCTCTTGATGTCGCCCCGCACTTCGACGTGACCGTCGGAGGTGAATTTGAGCGCGTTGGTGGTCAGGTTCAGGAGGACGCGGGAGAGGGCGACGGGATGACCCACGCGGAAATCCTCCGGCGGCGTCTCCAGCCGGACCTGCAACCCCTTTTCTTCGGCGATCGGCTGGACGATATCGCGCACCGACTCGAAAATGTCCGACATCGAGAACGGCAAGGGATCCAGGTCGACCAGCCGGTCCCCACCCCGCGCGAGTTCAATGACGTCGCTGGCGAGGGAAGACAGCCCGAATGCCGCGGAATAGATGAGCCCCAGCTGGCGCTCTTGAATCGTGTTGATGGGGCCGCTGCGGGCGCGCTGAAGGGTCTCGGCGAG
Source organism: Gemmatimonadota bacterium (assembly GCA_031413355.1). Taxonomy (GTDB): domain Bacteria; phylum Gemmatimonadota; class Gemmatimonadetes; order Gemmatimonadales; family GWC2-71-9; genus JADJOM01. The sequence continues at coordinate 1,321 of JANOFA010000694.1, forward strand.
GAAGAGAATGGAGGTCAGGGGAGAGCGTAAATCGTGGGCGACCTCCACGACGAGCTCCATCCCGTCCGGCCCGGAGAGCCGGTCGGCGAAATGCTGTGCCCAATCCGGCTCGATGGCCTGATGGACCGCTTCGATTGCCTGAAGCACGCAGAACAGTGAGCCTACATCGACCGGCTCGGGACGCGCCTGCAGGTCCTCGAGGAGCCGGCGACGCACCAGCTCGAGCAGGCGTCGACCCAGGACCGAGCGGGGCAATCCGAGCGGCACACCGCTGCCGGCGCCGACCAGCCGAATCGCGGCCCCCAGCTGGCTCAGCAGCCCACGGACCTCATCCTGGGAAGGGCTGTCCTCGACCACCTGCTGCCAGCCGGTCTCGACCGATGCCAGCACCCCATCCAGATGTCCCATCAGCCGCGCGCACAGCGGCCCGCGCGGCAGCGGGCTCACGGCAGATTCGGTCACTCAGGCATCCCCGTCAGGTCGTCCCGCTGGAAGCTGTGCTTGTCCATCAGGCGGTACAGGGTTGTGCGGTCAATGTTGGCGAGGCGTGCGGCCTTCGACATGTTCCCGCCGGCCCGACCAATCAGGCGGGTCAGGTATTCCTTTTCGAACTGGGCCACGACGCGATCCTTGGCCAGGTGGTACGCTTCGTCCAGCACCGGCGTGGTCAATGTGCTCTCCGTCCCGAACTCCGATCCATCCTCGTAAATCGGGACGTCGTTGGGCTGGATCATCTGATCCGGCTCCGCCAGCACGGCCACATGCTCGATGACGTTCTGCAGTTCGCGGACATTGCCGCGCCACGGCCGCGACCGGAGGAACGCGAGGCTCGCATCCGACAGTCGCGGCACCCGATCGCCCATCTGGCGATGGCGCTGCCAGTAGTAGGTCAGGAAATGACTGGTGAGCAGCGGGATGTCCTCGGGCCGCTTGCGCAGCGGCGGAAGCTTGATCGGTACCACGCGAAGCCGGTAGAACAAATCCCCTCGCAGGATCCCCTGGTTCACCGCCTCCTGCGGGTCCCGGTTCGTCGCGGCGATATAGCGGACATCCACCACCGCATCTGAAGTCTCGCTGCCGACCCGGCGCACGACGCCATCCTGGATGACCCGCAGCAGTTTTGCCTGCAACGGCATGGACATCTCGGTCAGCTCGTCGAGGAACAGGGTGCCGCCATTGGCCATCTCCAGCAGCCCGGGCTTCTCCCGATCCGCGCCGGTGAACGCGCCCTTGCGGTGCCCGAACATCTCGGACTCGAGCAGGGGCTCGGGAAGCGCCGCACAGTTGATGGCGATCATCGGCTTGTGCGCCCGACGGCTGTGCTGGTGGATGAACTGGGCGATCACTTCCTTGCCCGTCCCGCTCTCCCCGCTGATGAAGACCGAGGCGTCGGTGGCCGCGACCTTGCGCGACAAGTCGACCGCCTTGCGGAACAGCGGCGAAATCCCGATCAGCGAAATCTTGTCGCTGTGCCCGCCCTGCTGAGCGAGCTGCTGCTTCAGGTCGCGGGTCTCGCGCGAGACCATCACCGCATGGGAGGCGCGCCCGATCAACACCTGGAGGTGAGTGGCGGAAAATGGCTTCGGCAGGTAGTCCCAGGCCCCGGCTCGGAGCGCCTCAATACTGCTGGTCACGCTGGGATTGCCCGTCATCACGACCACGATCGTGTCCCGGTGGGACTCCAGGGCGGTACGCAGAATGTCCATGCCCGAGGTCTGCGACATGTACAGGTCAACCAGAATGATGTCGAACTTTCGCCGCTTCACCGTCTCGAGCGCCTCCTCACCCCGGCCGATCAGCGTGACGTTGTACCCGTCCATCTGGAGCACGCTGGCACAGCTCTCCCGCAGCGTCCGCTCATCATCGACAATCAAGATCCGAATGCTGGCCTTGACGTCGGCAGGGATAGAAAGCGGATCCCGGCCTCCCCCATCAATTGGAGGACCATCCGGCCGTCTGGGGGGGTGCGCAAGCGAGGAACCCATGGTTCCACTCCTTCGAACATGGCAAGACTGATCGAAACAGGTATCCTGCACGAGGCGGAATGCCCCGGGCGTGGCGTCAGGACACCACAATGCATCTTTGATACCACACCAGATCGACCTGAAAGTTCGCCAACGCTGCGACGTCGACCGCTAATGTAACCAGAAAGCCACATTGTTGCATCAACGCAACACCCCAGAGAGCCGCAGGACTGCGTGGGACAGTCGCCTCCAAACCCGGCTACAATTCAGGCAGACGCAGCGCTCCCGCGGGCCACGGTCTGCAGTTTGCTGTTTGCTCGTCAACGCTCCACCTTTACTAATCGCGTTTCCAGCGGGTAACCCTCGGATCAGGCCTGATGCACAACAGTCTTCCTTCTGCTTCCGATGA
>JANOFA010000695.1:0-3239 GCA_031413355.1 Gemmatimonadota bacterium
CCGACGGCAGCCAGCGAGGCGTCTCATCGACCCAGGAGCCAGCGGTCAGCTGGCGGATCGTGCCTGCCGCGAGGTCCATGACAAAGAGGTTGATCGCATCGACCAGGCCGTCGGCGGTGCGATCGGAGGCGAAGACGAGCCGGGTCCCATCGGGGCTCAGGCTCGGATCGAGGTCCTGGTAGCGATCGTCGGTGAGCCGCTCGAGTTGTCCCTCGGGCAGCCTGACGCGGTAGAGGTCGGAAATGCCGCTCTCCGCCAGTCCGCTGAAAATGATCGAGCGACCATCCGCCGCCCAGACGGGTGACAGGATCGACACCAGCGACGGGAACTGGTAGCGGCCGCTGATCTTGCCCAATTGCCGATCGTAGATCAGCAGCGCATCCCGGTCCGAATAGCGGGTACTGAACAGGAGCAGGCCGGGTCGCGATGCGTCGATCCGCGAATCGAACGCATGCAGGTTCTCGAACGTCGCCCCGCGACCCGAGCGCACAATCGTCTCCGCGTCGCCGCCGTCCAGCGGGCGACTGACCAGCGAGATGTAGCCGCTGGCGGCGGAGGCGTAGATGATGTCGCCCCCCGTGGTGTCATTCGGACTGAAGGCGGGCTTGATCGCCACCGGCGCGACCAGCCGTGCCACCGCGGGCAACGCGGTCCGGCTCTCCACCGCCGCGTAGTAGTCGCGGCGCATGGCGACCTGGAATTCTTCGTTGAGCAGCGCGAGGCTGCGCCCGTACGTCGCAAGCATCGCCGCTTCGAAGGTGTCATAGCGCCACATCTCGCGGTACAGGGTGGCGATCCGCCAGTCGCCGTAGGTCTGCGCCAGCCACCGGTGAATCCGTCCCCCCAGCGGATACACGATGCCGCCGCCGAGGTAGCTCAACTCGGGCAGCGACGGCAGCCGGCCGTTGAGGACGAGGTCGCGCATGATCATCTCGTCACGGGCATCCTCCCCGGCCGACCAGTACTCCGCCAGTCCTTCGGTGAACCAGAGCGGGAACGGGATCTGCGCCGATCGCGGTGAGCGGACGTACCGGTCGTAGAGCAGGCTGATCTGGAAGACGTGCACCATCTCGTGGCGCAGGGTGTGACGGAATTCGGCAAAGTTGCCGCGGAACGGCAGCGTCACCCGCCGCTTGAGGAAGTCGGTGACACCGAGCAGACCCTCGGGCGGGGTGAACGGAAGAATATTGGTCTGCTCGAAATCGGCGTGCGACGCGTAGATGATGAGCGGCACACGGCTGGTGACGGTGTGACCGAACTTGAGCGCAAGCACATCGTAGGACTCTTCCGCGTACGCCAGGGCGACCGGCGCCAGGGCGGCCTCGGCCGGGTAGTAGTAGACATCGACTCGCGGCCCCTTGAGGACCTGCCAGTCAAGCTGCCGGTACTGGATCTTGTTGTCGTTGAACTGGTAGAACTGCCCGTGCAGCGGGCCGCTGCCCCCGAGGAGCAGGACGGCGGCAGCTCCGACCGAGAGCCATGCCAGCCTGCAGGGGCGGGATCGCGTCATCGGTGGATGGACCTGATGACATCGCCCTGGGTGAGGCGAAGCAGCACCGGCACACCGTCGATCACCTGACCGAAGATGGTGTATCCACCATCCAGGTGCGGCTGCGGATTGAGCGTGATGAACCACTGACTGCCGCCGGTGTCCGGACCAGACAGTGCCATGCCCAGCGTGTAGGCCTTGTAGCGGCGACGGTTGATCTCGTCCCGAAGCACCGTCCCGGGGCCACCCCAGCCGTCGCCCCGCGGATCACCGGCTTGCACCACGAACCCCGGCACGACGCGGTGGAACCGCTGGCCGTCGAAATAGCGCCGGTCAACCAGCCGGAGAAAATGGGCGACCGTAAGCGGCGCGTCGGGGCCGAAGAGCTCGAGCTCGACCGTGCCAAGCTGGTCGAGCTGCAGCGTGACATGCGGATAGCGCGACTCCGCCTGACCCACGACGTAGAGCCGGGCGATATCACGGTAATCCTCCATCGTCGTCCCTGTGCGGAGCGGAAACGCCGCACCCCAGTTCTGCGCCAGTGCTGCCCAGTTCTCCTCCGCCCACCGCCGCAGGAGATAACTCTCCGGCGCCGCGAGACCGGCGAGTATCTCCTGCTCGACGACCGCTCCGGATGCCCGGGCGATGGCGGCGAGGGCGCTCAGCGCCGAGAGCGCAGGCTCGGGAAAGGAATCCGACACGGCCTTCTGGAATGCGCGGAGGAGCGCCACCTGATCGGTCAAGTCCGCGGCGCGGGTCACTCCATCCGCGGCCACACTCCGGACCGCGGCGTCCGCATGGCCGAGCAGCTGGCGCGATGCCGCCAGAAGTGCCGGGTCCGGTCCGGTCACTACCTCCCCCCAGCTCTGCAGCGCCGAAGCGATGACGCGGGGATCACGATCGGTCATGAACAGACCGAACCTGGCCGGGGCTTGATGGGCCCACCCTGCTGCCGCAGCAGCCCGCTCCCGCCAGTCAGCGCCTGTCGCCCAGCGCTCGCCCCAGGATGCAAACGCCGCGCTGTCCACTCGCGCGAGCCCAAGCAGCGCCTCCCGGCGCCGGGCGAAACTACCCTTCCCGCCGGTCAGGACGCGTACCAGCGCCGCGGAGGCATCGGACCCACCAAGTTTGCCGAGGGTCTGTGCCGTCTCCACCTGCACATTCGGGACGGCATCCTCGAGCAATGGGACGATGCGTCCAGCGAAGCGGGCTTCCCGAAAGGTGCCCAACGACCGGAGCGCCTGGATCCGCACTGTCGCGTCCTGGTCGGTCGTCAACCGGACGAGCGCATCCGCGACAGCGGTGACGACCAGTCCCGAAGAATCGACATAGGACCGAGTGAGCGCCCGGGCCGCCGCCGCACGCACGGCGGGTGCGGTACGGTCCGACAGCGCATCCAGCAGTCGTGCGGCCGCCGCCTTGCTCCGCAGCCGGCCCAGCGAATACACCGCGGCGAACCGGGCATCCTCTCTCGGGTCCTGCACCATGCCGAGCAGCGCGGCGGTCGGAGCGAGCGGGCCGAGCCGCCAGGATTCGAGGGCAGCGCGGTCCGCGAGGTAGGGCTGATCCTCCCGACCGCGCCACTCGGATCCCTCGATCACGCCGCGCAGCGCCGCTGACGCTTCGGACCCACCGAGACGGGCGAGAGCGGTGAGCAGCTCGAGGGCGGCCGGGGTGGAGAGCGGAGCCACATCACGCGCCCGGCGGACCAGTGCCGTTGCCGCGCCGCTGTCACCCAGCAGCCCCAGGG
>JANOFA010000696.1:0-3704 GCA_031413355.1 Gemmatimonadota bacterium
GTCACCGGCGCCGCGGTCGAAGTTCTCGGACCAGAGGTGCAGTCCGTCGGCGGTCTTGATGAGCTGGGCCGTCACCCGCAGGTGATCGCCGGCGCGCTGGACGCTGCCCTCGAGCACCGTGGTCACGCCGAGCTGGCGGCCGATCTCCCGGGCGTCCATGGCCTTGTCGCGGAACGAAAATGCCGACGTACGGGCGGCGACGCTCAAGCCTGGCACATTCGCCAGCGCGTTGATCAGCGTCTCGGAGATGCCGTCGCCGAGATAGGCGCCGGTGCGGTCGGGGCTCAAGTCGACAAAGGGAAGCACCGCCACCGATGCGGAGCGGGCCGCGTCGCCGCCAGCCCCGCGATACCAGAGGAACACCGCGGCCGCGATCACCACCACCGCAACGCCACCGAGCATCCACGGCTTTCGGGACGCGGGGGATGCGGGGGATGCGGGGACTGCGGTCGACGGTATCTGAACCGTCTGCGCCTGGCTCCCAGGCCGGAGCGCATCGGCGAACTGGGCGACAGGGTTGAACCGATCGGCCGGATTCTTGGCGAGCGCGCGCGCCAGAGCGCCGGCCACTTCCGGCGGAACGGTCGGGCGCAGGTTGGTGATCGGCGCGGCCTCGGTCATCAGGTGCTGCCGGGTGATGCTCTCGGTCGTGGGCCCGGTGAACGGTGCCTGCCCGCCGAGCATCTCGTACAGGACACAGCCGAGGGCATAGAGATCACTGCGGCCGTCGAGGTTCGCGTCGCCCGCGGCCTGCTCCGGGCTCATGTAGAGCGGCGTGCCGACGGAGAGGCCGGTCTCCGTCAGCTTCTCGGCGCCGGCACGGCTGATCGCGCGTGCGATGCCGAAGTCGGCCACCACCGCGTGGCTACCTTCGAGCAGGATATTCTCGGGCTTGATGTCCCGATGGATGATGCCGCGCTGGTGGGCGTAGCCGAGGGCGTCGGCGACTTCCCGCGCGATGCTCAGCGCTTCGTCGATCGGGAGCTGTTTCTGGCGCTCGAGCCGCGCGCGCAGCGATTCGCCCTCCACCAGCGGCATCACATAGTAGAGGAAGCCGTCGGCCTCACCCGAGTCATAGAGCGGCAGGATGTGCGGATGCCGCAGATTGGCCGTTGTGGCGATCTCCCGCAGGAACCGCTCAGCCCCCAGCGCCATCGCCAGCTGCGGCCGGAGCACCTTGATGGCGACCTTGCGGTCGTGCTTCAGGTCCTGGGCGAGATACACCGTGGCCATGCCGCCCTGGCCCAGCTCGCGCTCGAGCAGATAGCGGTCGGAGAGGGCAGCGGCGAGGCGGGCGTTCACGTTGGCGCTCATTGGTTGGCCGCGTCCACGGCCCGCCGCATCCGGTCCACCCAGCCGGGGATGACGCGCAGGTAGGGCACCGCCGTCTCCTCGGCGCCGCGCACGTACACCACCCGTCCATCCGGAGCGAGCGTGGCCGACTGTCCCGGCGTCTCCAGGAACCCGGGCAGCTCGAGCCATGGGCGGCGTACCACCTCCGGCGGCTCCGCCCCGGTGTTGATGATCAGGCGGTCGATCCCTGGGGGCGGGCCCATGTTTTGAACGACGACCTCAGATGGTGACCGCCACAGCGGCTCGCCGCCGCGGTTCGCCGAGAGCTGGTAGCGCCGGCCATCCCGCGGGAACGGCTCGAGCCAGAGCGAGGTGATGGTGCGATCGTTGTAGACAACCCACCGGCCATCGGGAGAAAGCCGGGTGAAGGAGGCATCGTTCAGAAGGGTGTCCAGGGTGGCTGGCCTGGCACCGACGTGGAGGGCCACCGCAACCCCCAGCCTGAGGAGCGCCCCGATGACGCGATCGTCAGGCAGCCAGGTGGCCCCTTCGAACCGGTGCGGGCTGGTATACAGGGACTCCGGCGCACCCGCGCGCCCGGGCGAGCCGACGAATACCGCGTTCGCGTCGCTGAAAAGCAGGCGGTCACCCCGGGGGCTCCAGACCGGCTGGCGTATCTCTGCCCGGCGCACCCAGGGCACGAACTGGCCGGTCCGCAGGTCGTAGATCCGGAGCTCCTGGCCCTCCCGGCCCTCGACCACCGCCGCCAGCCGGCGCCCATCGGGACTGAACGAGAAGCGGAGGAATACCGCCCGGCCCAGGGGGAGGGTATCGACCCCCCGCTCGTCGGTCTGCACCAGGTGCCCCACGGCGCGGTCAATGCCGTGAGCGTAGACCAGCGTTCCCGAGGCCGCGATGTCGTAGGTTCCCGCGCCGCTGTAGGCTCGCCGACCCAGTCCGGTCGCGAGGCGCACCGACCGGCCGACCCGGCCGGTGCCGAGATCCACGGGGGCCGCCTGCAGGTCGCCGCCCAGTGACAGGTAGACCAGGTACCGCCCCGCCACGATGCGCGGATGCGAGCCGAAGACCGGCGCGGAATCGGCGCCCGCCCCCGTCCACAGGTAGGTGGCCCGGACGCTGTCGCGGATATTGACCCGATGAATGCGCTTGTCGCCGCCACCCCCGCACAGCAGTTCGTCACGATTGGAGAGCTGGGAAGGCATGATGCAATAGGCGAGGCCCGTCGCCGCGCCGGGGCCGCCACCGGGATCGAACCAGTGGATCCGCTTGCCGTCGGCTCCGACCACCATGAGCCTGCGGTCGGGCAGCCACTGCAGATCGGCGGTCGAGGTCCCGCTGCCAATGGTCGTGGTGGACCCGCCGGCGATGGGCATGATCTCAACCGTCCAGGACCCCCCGGCGCGCTCGCGCAGGAAAGCGAGCTGGCCGCCGTCCTGGGAGAGGGCCGGTTGCCAGCCGTCGTCGGTGCCGTCGATCCGACGCGCGCTCCCGTCGAGCAGGGAGCGGTACCAGAGCTCGCTGTGCCCGGCGCGCACCGCCTGATAGACGACGAAGTCACCCGCGGCCGCGACCGCGAACCCGGTGCCGCGGATCGTCCACATCGGGGCGCTGTCGGGCAGGCCCACATCGTACTCACGCGGCCCCTGCCCCACCCCGGGACCAGCGGCCAGCCAGGCGGTCGCCGCCAGCGCCACCGCGGCCACGGCCAGAGTGCCGATGGTGCGCGGGTCGCGGAGCCAGGCGCGGCCGTCGGGTGCGGCAGCTACCGCCGCCGGGGTCCGGGTGGTCGCGAACCCCGGATTCCCCAGCGCCTCACCGAACGCCTTGGCACTCTCGAACCGGTCGGCCGGCAACTTCTCCAGCGCCTTGGCCACCGCCGCCGCCACGTTGGGCGGTACCGCCTTCCGCACCCGGGTGACCGGTACGGCCTCCTCGGTGACGATCTTCATGATGATCTGCTGGGCGGAGGCACCGGTGTGCGGCGGGTTGCCCGTCAGCATCTCGTACAGCACGCTCGCCAGCGAGTACACATCGGAGCGGCCGGTGATCTCCTTCTCCGCCGTCGCCTGCTCAGGCGACATGTAGTGCGGCGTGCCGAGGCTCAGGCCCGTCTCGGTCATCCGCCCGCCGGCGGCGGCGCTGAGCGCGAGCGCGATGCCGAAGTCGGCCACCATCGCCCGGCCGTCGCGCAGCAGGATGTTCTCGGGCTTGATGTCGCGATGGATCACGCCCTGCCGGTGGGCGTAATCGAGCGCGTCGGCGACTGCCATCGTGATCCGCACCGCTTGGTCCACGCCGAGCTGGGTCTCCCGGTCGAGCTTGGCGCGGAGCGTCTCGCCATCGATAAACGGCATGACATAGTAGAGGAAGCCCTCGGCACTACCGGAATC
>JANOFA010000697.1:0-1533 GCA_031413355.1 Gemmatimonadota bacterium
TTCTTCTCGATCCGCGACCACTCGTCGGTGCGCCGAGCCGCCTCCATCAGCACCTGCCCGGTCGGAATGCGACCATCGGCTTCGGTGGGCCAGCTACCGTGCTTTCCCCTCCTCGAAGGCGAAGTATCCCTCCGACCAGCCGACCAGTTCGAAGACGACCTCCTCGACCTGCCGGCGGACGTACCGGCTCAGATCGCGTGGTGACACCAGTCCCTCCGCCACCAGGATCTCCCCGAGCCGCCGGCGATCCCCCGCGGACTGCGCCGCCCGGGCGCGACCAAGGTCTTGTTCGCTGACCCGGCCAGCAGTGACCAGCAGTCGGCCGAGGGGATGCGGATTGCTGCGAATCTCGGCCCCGACGACGGCTCCATCCTCGAAAAACACGGTGCCGGCATTCTGCCGGAGGTCGGAGTCGACCCGCAGCGTGCCGGTCTTCCGGCTCAGGTCCAGCAGCTGGAAGACATCGTGAATGGAGAGCTCCTTCAGGGGGCCTTCGATGGCCACGGGTCAGGCCGCTCCGGCAAAGATATGCTGTAGATCCCGGGCGGAGCGGGCGTGGGTTCGCGCCGCCTGGGCGTACGTGCCTGAGGGCTCCACCTGCACCACGCGCTCCCATGTGCGTACCGCCTCTGAGTAGCGCCGGGTGCGAGCCAGCGCGACACCCCGATGGAACAGTCCCGCCTCATTGTCGGGATCGAACTTGAGCAGCCGATCGAGCGCCTCAAGCCCCTGCTCCGGACGGCCGTCGTCCAGCAGGCAGCGTCCGAGAAGCAGGATCGCCTCGAGATCCCACGGTTCGGTCAGCAGGATATCCACCAGGAATTCCACCGCGATGGCGGCGGGCTCGGTGCGCCGCAGCAGGTCCCCGAGCAGGAGGGCCGCTTCCATGTAGCTCGGCAGCAGCTCCAGGGCGTGCTCGTAGGCAATCTTTGCCGCGGTCCAGTTCTCCCGCCGTTCCTCCAGCCGCCCGAGGTCGCGCCAGACCTGTGGAATGCCGGGATCGAGCTGCAGCGCCGCGTGACAGGCGTCAATCGCCCCGCCGGCATCGCCCAGGCGCTCTGCGATCGCCGCCTCAAGCTGCAGCAGTTCGGGGCGCCCCGGCTCCAGTTCGCGCGCCCGCCGCAGCGCCTCACGCGCGGTGGCGGCCTGCCCCGCGGCGAGGCGTACCCGGGCCACGGCCACCAGCGCCTCAACGTCATCCGGCAGGGCTCGCGCCAGCCGCTCGGCGTCTTCGCTGGCCTCCGCACCTCGGCCCAGCGCCAGCAGTGCGCGGAGCAAGCCGAGCAGTGCGGCTGGTTCATCGGGCGAAATGAGCAGGGCCTCCCGGAAGCGCTCCAGCGCCTCACCGTGCAGGCCGCGCCGGGCGTAGATCTCTCCCAGCATTGCGGTCGCACGGGCCGGTGCCGCCCCACGAGCCAGCGCCCGCTCCACCTGCGCGGTGGCGTGCTCCAGGAATCCCTTGGCGATGTAGTCGGCGGCGAGGGCAAGCGGATCTTCGGCGCCGGGAGCGGGCGCGGGACGCTCTGGCGGCTG
>JANOFA010000698.1:0-2532 GCA_031413355.1 Gemmatimonadota bacterium
GGCCCAGATGTCGGGCGGGAAGGTGGAGCGGGCCGATCGACGCGAGTACGGCCGGGCCATGATCACGGTGAAGGGTGGCAAGCTGTTCACCGGATTCGGCACCGGCGAGGAGACGCCGGTCTGGATGAGCCATGGCGATCATGTCGACACCGCTCCGGCCGGGTATGTCGTCACCGCCGCCAGCGCCAACGCGCCCGTGGCCGCGATGGAACACAAGAGCAAGCCCCTCTACGGCGTGCAGTTTCATCCCGAGGTCGCCCACACGCCGCGCGGCGGGGAACTGCTCAACAATTTCCTCTTCTCCGTCTGCGGCTGCACCCCGGACTGGACCGCGGGGAATTTCATCGACGGCGAAATTACCCGGATCCGGGAACTGGTGGGGGACACGCGGCGGGTGATCTGCGGGCTTTCAGGCGGAGTGGACAGCTCGGTGGCCGCAGTCCTGGTGCACAAGGCGGTGGGCGACCGGCTGACCTGCATCTTTGTCGACCATGGGCTGCTGCGGCTGCACGAGCGGGACCAGGTGGAACAGACCTTCCGCCGGCATTACGGGATCGACTTGCGCGTCGTGGATGCGAGCGAGGCATTTCTCGCGGACCTGGCCGGGGTCACCGATCCGGAAACGAAACGCAAGAAGATCGGGCACCGCTTCATCGATGTCTTCGAGAAGGAATCGCGTCTCGTGGGCGACGATATCGGCTTTCTGGTCCAGGGAACGCTCTATCCCGATGTGATCGAATCGATGTCACCCCTCGGCGGACCATCAGTCACCATCAAGACCCATCACAATGTCGGCGGGCTGCCGGAGAAGTTGCCGTTCAAGCTCATCGAACCACTGCGCGAGCTGTTCAAGGACGAGGTGCGCCGGGTCGGGCGCGAACTGGGTCTGCCCGAAGAGATGGTGGGGCGGCATCCCTTTCCCGGGCCCGGGCTGGCCATCCGGATTCTGGGCGACGTCAACCGGGGGCAAATCGAGGTGCTCCGCAAGGCGGACCACATCTACATCGAAGAGATTCGGGCCGCGGGTCTGTATGATGAAATCTGGCAGGCGTTCGCGGTGCTGCTGCCGATTCGTTCAGTGGGGGTCCAGGGCGACGAGCGCAGCTACGATCAGGTGGTGGGGCTCAGGGCGGTCACCAGCCGCGACGGGATGACGGCCGACTGGTTTGCGTTTCCGCCCGAGGTGCTGGCACGGATCTCCAACCGCATCGCCAATGAAGTGACAGGCGTCAACCGAGTAGTGTACGATGTCAGCTCGAAACCGCCGGCGACGATTGAGTGGGAGTAGGGGGATTGGGCGATTGGGCGGTTGGGCGGTTGGGCGGTTAGGCGGTTGGGCGGTTGGGCGATTGGGCGGGTGGGTGACTAGGCGTTGATACTGATTGAGCCAACCACGCGACCTCGCCCATTGTGCGCTCGGAGATCACTCCGCTTCCCCGCCGAAGACATAGCGGGGATAGCCGTCACGTGCCCCGGCCGAGGCGGCTAGGTCGATGTCGATCGTGGCGAACGGCGCTGCGGGAGTGGTGCTCGTCAGAATCTGGCCATCCGGGCTGATGATCCAGCCTACCCCACCACACGTGCCCGTCGGATCCACCCGGTTGGACGACAGACTGAAGGCACCCGAACGCACGGCGGCTACGACGCCTACTGACAACCACCTGGCCGTGGTGGCTGCCGCCGTTGCTCGCGGGGACAGGATGACCTCAACGTTCAGCGCGGCGTAGGCCGCATAGGTCTCCAGCGCCCACAGTTCGGTGCAGATGTTGAGCCCGAATGACACGGCGCCCGCCTGAAAGGCGGGAAAGGCGGGGTCGCCCCGGTCGAACCAGCTCGCTTCCCATCCGCCCGGTTCCGCCGGCAGAAAGAACTTGCGGCGTAACGGAGCCAGGCCGCCCGCTGCGGACCAGATGTACCCCTGATTGAAGGGTCGGCCATCGACGCTGGCGGGACGGGTGCCTACCACGTGCATGGCCCGCAACTCGGGCAGGCGCTGAAGCCAGTCGTCGCCCCCGGCCTCGGCGGCGGCCCAACGTGCTGGGTCGAAGTGCTCGGCTTCCCACACCGGGTCCACGAACGCGAACTCGGGCAGCAGCACTAGCTCCGACGCATGCCGCGAAGTGTGGTCACAGAGTCGGGGCCATGCAGCGGCCAGTGCCGCCGGTTCATGCGGGAGCTCACAGACGGTGGCGCGCATCGTGCCTCACCAGATCCGCACTCGCGCCGCGGGCTCAAGGTACAGCCGCTGTCCCGGATGCACGTCGAACGCGTCGTACCACGCATCGATGTTGCGCACGGTGGCGACGCGGTAGGGCTCCGGGGCGTGGCCGTCGGTGACGAGCTGTGTTCGCATCGCCTCCTCACTGATCTTGCTGCGCCAGGCTCGCGCGAAACCGATGAAGAACTGCCGGTCCTGCTGTCGCACGTATTCCTGGTCGCTGGCTCTGCCGCCGAGCGTGCGGCGGTAGGCGTCGAATGCGGCGGCCAGGCCGCTCAGGTCGGCGATGTTTTCCGTGCGCACGAGGCGACGGC
>JANOFA010000699.1:0-2320 GCA_031413355.1 Gemmatimonadota bacterium
ATCGGGCAAATTGAATGTCACGATCGATAGCACCTTTCCATTCGAGCAAGCCGCCCAAGCCCATCGCCGAGTCGAAGAGGGAGTCGATCGTGGTAAGGTCGTGCTGATCAACTAGCGCGGACCTGGTTGTAGCGGCAGGGCGCGATCTCTCCGGTGTCGCGCGAATCTACGAATTACTCACCGGACGGCTTGCGCCGTTTCGCAAAAAAACACCGGCTAGCGACTCAGGCTTAAACATAAAGACATCGAAAACAATGACAAAACTATTCGAGCAACTCAAGATCAAAGACATCACCTTTCGAAACCGCGTTGCCGTCGCCGAGGCGCTGAAGATCCTGCGCGAGGTGGTGGACGCGCTCTCGTACGCCCACCGGAACGGTGTGGTTCACCGCGACATCAAGCCGGACAATGTGCTGCTCTCCGATGGCCACGCGGTGGTCACCGACTTCGGCGTGGCCAAGGCGGTGAGTTCGTCCAGCGGCAAGTCATCACTGACCTCACTCGGTGTCGCACTGGGCACGCCGGCCTACATGGCGCCGGAGCAGGCCGCCGCCGACCCGCACGTCGATCATCGGGCCGACATCTACGCCGTGGGGACGCTGGCCTACGAGATGCTCACCGGGCGCACGCCGTTTGTCGCCCCGACGCCGCAGGCGCTGCTCGCCGCGCATATCACCCAGACCGCCGACCCGGTCACCAAGTACCGCGCCGCCGTCCCCACAGCACTGAATGCGCTCCTGATGCGCTGCCTCGAGAAGCGCCCCGCCGATCGGTGGCAGAACGCCGCCGAACTGCTGGCCCAGCTCGAGATGGCCGGCACGCCCACAAGTGGCGGCCTCACACCCACCGGCACCTCGCCGGCCGTCTCCAGCAACACCGAGGAGGCGATCCGCAAGAGCCACCCGGTCCGGGTCGCGCTGCTGTTCGCGGCAGCGACGGCAGGCGTCCTCGCCGGCGTGTACCTGCTGGTGCACCAGCTCGGCCTGCCCGACTGGGTGTGGTACGGCGCCATCGTGCTGATGCTGCTCGGGCTGCCGATCATCCTGCTCACCGGTCACTTCGAGCGCCGGAGAGCGCTGGCCCGTGCCAGCGGACGAGTGGAGCTCACACCCAGCAGCGGGTTGCCTGCGCTCCTGACCTGGCAGTGGGCGATTCGCGGTGGCGTGCTCGCCTTTGCCGCATTGGGAATCGTCGCGGTGATCTACACCGCGATGCGGCTGCTGGGCATCGGGCCGGTCGGTACGCTGGTGGCCTCGGGACAGCTCAGCGAGAAGGACCGGCTCATCGTCGCGGACTTCGAGAATCGCACCACCGACCCGGGGCTCGGCAGTTCGATCACCGAAGCGTTCCGGATCGACCTGGGCCAGTCGCCGGTCGTGCGGCTGCTCAGCACTTCGCAGATCAGCGACGCGCTGCAGCGGATGCAGCAGGACCCGAACGCGCCCCTCACCAGCGCACTGGCCCGCGACATCGCCACCCGCGAAGGGGCCAAGGCGGTGGTGGTCGGCGAGATCAGCTCACTCGGCAAGAGCTACGTGCTCTCGGCCCGGATCCTCAGCGCGGCGGATGGCAGCGAGCTGGTGGCGCTGCGGGAGACCGCCGACAACGATGGCGCAATCGTGGCCGCGCTCGACAAGCTGTCGGGACGGGTGCGGGAGCGGATCGGCGAGTCGCTCAAGACCATTCGCGGGGGAGAGCCACTGGAGCAGGTCACCACTACTTCCCTTGAAGCACTGCGACTCTACTCCGAGGGCTCGCGGCTGAACAACCATGGATCGTGGGACCAGGCCGTCCCCGTGCTGGAACAGGCGATCGCGCTCGACAGCGGCTTCGCCATGGCGTGGCGCAAGCTCGGGGTGGCGCTGAGCAACTCGGGCGCGAGTGAGGAGCGGTCGGTCGCCGCCATCGCTCGCGCCTACCAGCATCGCGACCGCCTGCCCGAGGTCGAACGGCAACTCACCATCGCCTACTACTACTCGAGCGTCGACAACGATCCGGTGAAGCAGGAAGCGGCCTACCGCCGGGTACTGGCCAGCCGTCCCGACGATGGGACGGCCACCAACAACCTGGCTTATCTGCTGCTCAAGCTGGACCGAGCTGCGGAGGCGGAGTCGCTGGCGGCGCCAGCAGCGCGCACCAGCCAGACGGTGAACAGCCTGAACCTCATGGTACTCAGCGCCCAGGTGGGCCAGGGGAATTTCGAGGAGGCCCGGCGCACGCTTGACCTGATGGCCCAGCAGTCACCGAAGGCGGCACTCTACCTGTGGGGACGGAGCTTTTCGCTCTTCAGCATGGGGGATTACGACGGCGCACAGCGCGC
>JANOFA010000700.1:0-7553 GCA_031413355.1 Gemmatimonadota bacterium
GGCTGCTGGTGCCATCGCAGAAGGTGGCGACCTATGATCTCGCACCGGAAATGAGCGCCGCGGGCATCACCGATGTCCTGGTGCAGGCATTGGGCAAGAAGTCGCATGACTTCATGCTGTGCAACTTTGCCAACGCGGACATGGTGGGACATACCGGCGTGATGCCGGCGGTGATCCAGGCGGTCGAGGTGGTGGACCAGTGCCTCGGCCGCATCGCCGCCGCCGCCGAGCAGGCCAATGCGACGCTGCTGGTGACCGCCGATCACGGCAACTGCGAGCTGATGATCGATCCCGCGACCGGCGGGGTCCATACCGCGCACACCACCAATCCGGTTCCGTTCGTGGCGGTGCGGGCCGGAGCGACGGCGCTGCGCGAGGGCGGCGCGCTATGTGATGTCGGGCCGACGGTCCTGCGTCTCCTCGGCATCGAGCCTCCCGACGTCATGACCGGGCGCGACCTTCGCGTTCATCCCTGACCCAAGACCGTTGACCATGCGCCTTCCCCTGCCCTGCCTGCTGTTCGCCCTTGCCGCGCCGCTCACCGCGCAGGTGGGACATGATCCCGCCTCGTCGCCCTACCGCGACATTCCGCACGGGAAGACGCTCACCGCCCTGGTCGGGGATGTCGGCGGCGACGGGGGCAAGCTCGGCATCGGTCCGCACAACGGACGGTCCTACGGCGGCCGACTCGACCTGCGGATCAGCGGGCCGGTCCAGTTCGGGCTCGGCTTCAGCCAGGCCAACCTCGAACGGCTGGTAGTGAGCGCGGATGACAGCGTCGCCAAACGCACCGCCGGCCCGTTCAAGCAGACCCTGACCATGATCGAAGCGTCGCTCCAGTTCAACATCACCGGCCGGAAGAGCTGGCATCGGCTGGCGCCCTACCTGAGCGGCACACTTGGCTGGGCCAATAGCTCGTCGCTGCCCGCCTCGGCCGCCAAGGACTCGAGCGGCTACAAGTTCGGCTCGAAGATCTATCTGGCCCCCGCCATCGGCCTCCGCATCATCATTACCAGCAACGTCCAATTGCGGCTCGACGCGCGGCAGCTCTTTTGGAAACTCAAGTATCCGAGCTCCTACACGCGGGATCCGGCAGCGGAACCCAGCCCCAACGGTGACCTTGCCAATGCGGTGCTCCCGGACGGCAAGCGGGAACAGTGGAGCGGCGCGCGGGAGTTGCGCGCCGGGCTGGGATTTTCGTTCTAGCGGGACCGGACCCGTCCCCCATGCCGACCAGCCTCACCCGTGTGACCGGCTTCCGTGCCCAGCATCATCTCTGGATGCCGGCGTGGACTGCGGAAGCAAACCGCGCCGCCTTCGGGGCGCTGAGCGAGCCGCACCCGCACGAGTACCGCTGCAGCATCACGGTGAGCGGCCCCATGGATCCCGAGTCCGGCATGATCTGCGACCTGACGGAGCTCGACCAGATCCTCGACGAGGAGATCCGCGGGCCCTTCGAGGGACGACACATCAATCTCGACCACCCCGCCTTTGCCACCGGTCGACCGATCCCCACCTGCGAAGCACTCGCGCGTTACCTCTTTGGCCGGGTCGCGCATCGACTCCCCGAGGGAATCCGGCTCGACCGGCTGCAGGTCGCCGAAGATGCGACGCTCTCCGCCGAGTGCACCGGCCTCGACTGACGCGGCGGCGAGTGGGCTGCATGTGCGCCCACCAGCGGGCGGGGCCGTCTCCCCGGTTCCAGCACCGCCCAAACCCATGATCCAGGCCGCGTGATGCAGGATCACCGCAGCAGCGCATGACGCCGGCCCCTGCCGACCTCGGTGCCATCCTCCGCGCCAGCCGGACGATTGCGGTGGTCGGACTCTCCCCCGATCCGGGGCGACCGAGCCATGAGGTCGCCCTGTATCTGCAGGAGGCGGGGTACACGATCGTGCCGGTGCGCCCCGGGGTCACCCGGATCCTGGGGGCACCCTGTCACCCCGACCTCACCACGGCGGCGGCGGTCGCGGGACCGTTGGACATCGTGAATGTCTTCCGTCGCTCGGAGGCGATCATGGAACTGCGTGACGCCTTGCTGGCGGTGCGGCCGCGGCTGGTCTGGCTGCAGATCGGGGTGCGGGACGATGCGGTCGCGGCGGAGCTGGAGGCGGCGGGGATTCCCGTCGTCATGGACCGGTGCCTGATGGTGGATCATCCCTGGCTGGTAAGCTTATGATGCCGTTCCATCTTCGCGCTGCCCTCGCCATCTCCGTCGTGCTGGCACCGGCCGGCCTGCGGGCCCAGGCCACCGCCGACCAGGCGCAGCTCGAGTTCACCATTGGCGTAGGTCAGACGTCGGGCGGCGGGCAGCTCTGGCGGGTGGGCGCACAACCGTTCGGAACCCAGGGAGCCTTTGACTCCCTCGCGGTCAGCCGCGCCTTTCGCCGGACCATCAACGTTTCATTTTCCGGAACGTACTTTCCAACGGGTCGCCTCGGATTCGTCGGAGAGGCCCAGCTGCTTGGCCTCGGCACCGAGGATGCCTGCGGAATCCAGTTCACCCAGGGTTCGATCGAGACGTCCGACCTGTGCCGTTCGATTGACCGGGCGGAGCGGAACGCCACCTCGGTCGCGATGTCTGTCGGCGCGGTGTATCGAATCGCGAGCCGCCAGGCAGTGCATCCCTACCTGCGGCTCGGGGGCGGCATCGTGGTGACCCAGCAGAGCTTCGTGCGGATGCGCGGGGAGATCATCGGCGCCGGCGGCCCGTCGGACCTGACGCTCTTCGCGGACGACAATAACACGACGGTGAAGCCCTACGCCCTCTTTGGCGGGGGTGTCGTCGCGGTCGCCGGCAGGGGCATCCAGTTCCGCTTCGAAGTCCGCGACAACTGGGTCCGGGTTCCGGCGGTCACCGGCCCCACCATCCGCCAGGGCCTCATTCCGCCGAGCCGGGTGGTGTCGAAACATATCCTCAGCTTCATGATCGGATTTGATATCGTGCTGGAGCGAAAGCGGGGCCGGCGCTACTAACGGAGGTACGTCTGCGACCGTCGCTCCACCTCGTGCGCTCGCTGCCGGGCCTGCTGGCCTGCCTCGCGAACCCGCTGATGGCCCAGCGGACCGCCGACCAGGCGCGCCTCACGATTGGCGTCGGCCTGGTGCACACCAGCGGGGGCGGAACGGTGTGGGCGGTACCGGCCCAGCCGATCAGCGTCAACCGCGGGGCCAGCGACACACTGGCGATCGGGCGGAATCTCAGCAGTGGCTTCGGCGTCGTCTTCACCGCAACGTACGCCCCCGGGCGCTACATCGGATTCGCCACCGATGTGCTTGTGATGGGGCTTGGGTCCGGCGACCGCTGCAGGATCGTGTACACCGCAGGCGATATGTTCACCAGCGACCTGTGCGGTTCCCTCGAGAATACCGAGTATTCCAGCAGCACGACGATCATGGCGGCCGGCGTCATTCTGCGGCCCGGCTTCCAGGGCCCGATCCAGCCCTACGCCAGGCTGATGGGTGGTCTTGGCGTGGTGCAGCAGAGCTTCATCCAGACCGCAGGTGTCGTGCGAACCCCGAACGGCCTGGCCGATGCCGTCATTTACCGTGACGACAGCGGGACCCTCCTTTCGCCGTACTACGCCGTGGTCATCGGCGCCACGGCAGCCGCCGGGACGGGATGGCAGCTCCGCTGGGAGCTGCGCGACAGCTACCTTGCACTCCCGGGCATCACCGGCGCCACCAGGCGCCAGGGACTCACGCCAAAGACGACGATGCGGGGTCATCACCTGTTCAGCTTCAGTGTCGGAGTCGATATCGTCCTCCAGCGCAAGCGCGGGCAGCGTTACTGATGAAAGGCGCGATCCTCGCCGGCGGTGGGGCCACCCGCTTTGACGGCAGGCCGAAGGGGCTGGAGCAGATCGGAGGCGTGCGCCTGCTCGACCGGCTGGTTGCGGCCTTCACCGAGGCATTGGGTGAGGCGCCCCTGCTGATTGCCAACGATCCCGCAGCCGCCGGTTGGGTGCCCGGGTTGCACCCGGTGGCGGACATCCGGCCCGGCGCCGGCGCGGCGGGCGGCATCCTCACGGCGGTGACCGTGGCACCGGCGCCGGTCGTGGTCGTCGCCTGGGACATGCCCTTCGTCACCGCGGCGCTGATCCGCGTTCTCGCCGACGGCCTCCAGGGGGTGGATGCCTTCCTGCCCGAAAGCGGCGGGCGGCGAGGGGTGGAGCCGCTCTGCGCGGCCTACGGTCCCGCCACCGCCGCAGCGATCTCCGCCGCCCTCGACCGCGGCGACTACCGGGCGGTCGGCTTCCATCAAGCTGTCAAAGTCGGTATCCTCACCCTTGAGCGGGTGCGGCAGTTTGGCGATCCCGCGCTGCTCTTCCTGAATGTGAACACGGCGGATGATCTCCAGGAGGCCGAGCGCCTGTGGCAGCGACCCGCATCATCTCGATAATCGGCCGGAAGAACTCGGGGAAGACGACACTGGCTGTCGCCCTCGCGGATGAATTCGCCCGGAAGGGCCGCCGGGTCATGATGATGAAGCACGCGGCGAACCCGGTGGATGTCGATCGCAACGGCAGCGACAGCTACCGGCACATGCACGAGGGCAAGGCGGAGCGGGTGCTGGTCGAGTCGCCCGGGATGCGCAGCATCATTGAGCGGCGGGCGGAGCAGTCCGGCCCCGAAGCGCTCGCTCGACGCTACTTCGACGGCGCCGACATCGTGCTGGCCGAGGGATTCTCCAGCGCCCCGATTCCGAAGATCGAGGTCTTCCGCCGCGCGGCGAACGACACGCCGCTCTATCAGGCCTCCCTTCCCAACGCGGCGCTCTGGTGCGCCATCGTCACCGACGACGACCGGTTCGAGGCCAGCTGCACGGTGCTCCGCTTCCGCGACACGATGTGGATGCAGCTGCTGGCCAGCATGGCGTGGGAGCGGGCGAAGGTGCTGGAATAGGCGCGGGGCGCGGGGCGCGCGGCGAACCGCCCACTCCCTCGCGCCTCGCGCCTGTGTTCGCTCACCACCACGACATGCCTCCCCTCACCCCCCGCGACGCCGCCCTCCGTATGCTGACGGACATCCGCCGCCAGCCAGCGCTGCGGGTGCCGCTTGACGACGCCCTCGATGGCATCCTCGCCGAGACGGTCATCAGCCCGCTCGACATCCCGGCCTGGGCCAACTCCGCCATGGATGGCTACGCGGTCCGCGCCGAAGACGTGCGGGGCGCGAGCGAGGCCAGTCCCAGGCGGCTCACCGTCGTCGAGCAGATCCCCGCCGGTACCTTCTCCACCATCGCCATCACGCCGGGCCACTGCGCCCGGATCTTCACCGGTGCCCCGGTGCCGGACGGGGCGGACAGCGTCATCCGGCAGGAGGACACCGACCTCGGGGCCGCGGTGGTGGCGATCCTCCGGGACCGTGATGCCGGCGTGAATGTCCGCCGCGCCGGGGAGGATGTGCGTCGCGGAGCGACGGTCCTCGAAGCCGGCACCGAGCTCGGTCCAGCCCAGTTAGGCGTCCTCGCCTCGGTCGCGGTCGCCACGCCGCTGATCTACCGGCGCCCCCGCGTCGCGATCCTTGGCGGGGGCGACGAGATCGTGGACATCGACCAGCCCGACGAGATCCTGAGCGGACGCAAGATCGCCAGCTCGAACACTCATACGCTGAGTGCGCTGGTGCGGCGGGCCGGGGGCGAGCCGGTCAGCCTGGGGATCGCGCGGGACACCCCCGAGTCGCTGCGGTCGCACCTGGCCGGCGCCGCGGGCTGCGACCTGCTGATCACCAGTGCGGGGATCAGCGTCGGCGAGCACGACTACATCCGCCAGGTGCTGGGCGAACTCGGCGCCGAGCTCATGTTCTGGCGGTTGCGGATGCGCCCGGGCGCGCCGGTGGGATTCGGGCTGCTCGGCGAGATGCCGTGGATCGGGCTGCCGGGCAACCCGGTGAGCACAATGGTCACTTTTGAGCTCTTTGTGCGGCCCGCCATCCGGAAGATGTGGGGACACACCCGGCCCTTCCGCCGGACGGTGCCGGTCCGCGTCGTCGAAGCGATCACCCTCGGCCCCCGGCTGCAGCACTTTCTGCGGGTGATCGTCACGCCCGCGGCGGACGGCTTCCTCGAAGCCCGACTCACTGGCCCGCAGGGCTCGGGCATCCTCAGTTCGATGGCTCGTGCGAACGCGCTGCTGATCATTCCCGAAGGCCAGGCGGAAACCCCCGCCGGCAGCAGCGCCCAGGCGCTCGTGCTGGACGATCCGGTGCACCTGAGCGAGCCGGGATTCTGACCCCACTCACCCTGTACGTGGTCTGCACACCCGGCCTCGAGGGACTGGTGGCCGGTGAACTCGGCGTCCTCGGGGTGACGGTCACGGCGACGGAGCCCGGCGGCTGCAGCGCGACCGGTTCGCTGACGGATGTCGCCCGACTCAATCTCGAACTGCGCATCGCCACCCGGGTCCTGGTGCGGCGGGCCCACTTTGCGGCCCGCGCGCTCGGCGAGCTGGAGCGCAAGGCCGGCCTGCTGCCATGGGCCGAATGGCTCCCTGCCAGTCTCCCCGTGGTGCTGCGAGTGAGCTGCAAGAAGTCGCGACTCTATCACCAGAAGGCGGTGGCGGAACGGATCGGCAATGCGATCCGGAGCCGCACCGGGCTCGAAGCGACCGCCGCCGACGGCGAGACCGAGGGCGAGCCCGAGAGTGCGGACGATACGCCGCATCAGCTCATTGTCGTCCGGTTCCACCGCGATGAATGCACGATCAGTTGCGACAGCTCCGGCGCGCTGCTGCACCGGCGGGGATGGCGCCTCGCCACCGCCAAGGCGCCACTCCGCGAGACGCTCGCCGCGGCGCTGCTGGCGGCCAGTGGCTGGGATCCCGCGACACCGCTGCTCGATCCCTTCTGCGGCGCCGGCACGATCCCGATCGAAGCGGCGCTGCTCGCTCGCCGGATCGCCCCCAATCTCGAGCGCCCCTTTGCCTGCGAGCGGTGGTCCGGCTTCGACGCCACAGCGATGGCGGCGCTGCGCGACGCGGCGCGGGCCCGGATTCTGCCCGTCGCCCCGGCGGCGATCATCGGCGCGGACCGGGATGCCGGGGCGATCGTCGCGGCGCGGTCCAACGCGGAGCGGGCCGGTGTCGCAGCCGACATCGAATGGCGGGAGGCTGCCGTCTCCGCGCTGGAGCCGCCACCCGGTGCGGCAGGCTGCGTCGTGACCAACCCGCCCTACGGTGTCCGGATCGGGGACACGCGGGACCTGCGAAACCTCTACGCCCGATTCGGTTCGGTCGCCCGCGAGCACCTGCGGGGCTGGCAGGTTGCGCTGCTCGTGGGAGAGACGGGGCTGGAGCGCTCCACCGGGCTCTCGCTGCGCCAGGTGCTCACCACCCGAAACGGCGGCCTGCGGGTGCGATTGCTCACCGGCCGGGTGCCGGACGCCCCATAGAAGGAACCGATCAAGTCGATTGACCGCCAGGGCGTTGACGGCCCGCGCCGGACGCCCTACTCTTCCCCCGTCGTGAAGGGGAGTAGCTTGTCCGCCGCGAGGCGGACGGCCCATCGTCAAGACTGTCGGCCCGGCGGGCCGGCACGGTGCGGCCGGGCGGGTG
>JANOFA010000701.1:0-3711 GCA_031413355.1 Gemmatimonadota bacterium
CCATCCCAGTCCAGGCTCGGCGCAACCAGGCCGAAGCTCGGCAGAACGACGATGACATCGTTGCCGCTGCCACCGGTCGAGCTCCCGCCGCTGGTTGTCGCCACGGCGATGTCATACGGGAAGAGCAGCAGGCCGCTCGTGCCGGGGGGCGGAAGGGGAAAGAGCGTCGGGCCGGCGATGTCCACCGCAATCAGCCGGTTGGACACGTTGATATCGAAGGACACCCGCACTTTCCCTGGAGTGAAGGCGCCGACGGGCGAGGCGGAAAAATTGGAACTGGTCAGGACGACGACGTCGCCGCCAATCAGCGAGAATGCCGGTCCCCGGGCGCTGCCCGCGGTGACTCCGGCGATCGCGGTCGCACTCGGGCCGGTGATCGTCACCTTGCCCTGTCGCAGGTCCACCTTGGTCAGGAATGCCGCCGCGACCGGCGAACCCGGATCGACCGGCGGGAACTCCGGCCCGAGACTCCTGAGCTGTGCCTCACACCCGAGGAGCGCGAGCACTCCGAGGAGCGCGGTCCCGCCCCGTGGGGGAGTGCCGAACCGGCGAATGAAGTGTCCCATCGGTCAGGGCGTTGGCCCGCTCCATCCGCGGGTCCAGCCGGCATACCACGGGACGTTCGTTCCCGTGCCATTGGCCGGCGGTGCAGCGCCGACCCACGTGGCCGTGAGATCGAAGAACAGGTTCGACGGCGGAATCATGAATCCAACAGTCGCGGCGGAGCCCGGAACTGGCCGGGTATCCGGGGTGAGCGTGTTGGCCGGCGCAATCAGCCCCGGATCGATGATCCGGTTGAGCAGGGCCGGTGAGCCGGCGTACCCCGGCTCATCAGCGCAGTCGCTGTCGTTGCTGTAATCCGGCGTATTGCCGAAGAAGATGCTGTGATCGAGCGAGGTGAGTCCGCCACTCAACTGGGCGCAGGCGTCCGGCCCCTGGACGTCGAATCCCGCTCCGGAAAACTGGGTGAAAATCGCGTTGCTGATGACTCCGGCGCTGCCATTCTCCAGGACCAGGCCGCGCCCGGTTCCGCCGCCAGCGCCGGCGCCAACCGCGGTCACGTGGTACAGATCCGGCTCCGACCTGGGACCGGCATTGGGGCTGGCGCCGAAGTTGGAGCCGCGGATCGCGTCACCGCCACCCAGCGGCACCTGGATCTGGAGAAACTGCAGGCTGCCGCCAAGCCCGTTGCCGCCCCAGCCATCGTTCCAGTGGAAGGAGGACTGCAGGTTTCCCGTGAGCACGATGTGCCGCAGGTTCACATTTCCGCCGGAGACGAGGATTCCGTCGCCCAGCGAGCCGTGGACCTGTACCTGGTCGATGATCGTCCCGGACCCCACGCCGAGCAGCGAGAGGCCCGCCACTGGACCGGCCACGCCGGCTGGCATGCCGGCATACTCGATCCGGACGTACTGCATGACCCCGGTCGTATCCCCGACGAGGCAGCCCCCATACACCTCACTGCTGCCGGGAGCGAATTTTTCGGGGCAGAATCCGGTCGTGCCGGGATCGCGGTTGTTGAGCAGCGCCAAGCCATTCAGTACGACACCACCCCAGCAACCTGGCGTCTTGGACACGCCCTCGCACGTCAGGATGATCGGTTCGATCCTGGTCCCGCGCCAGTCGATGTTGCCGGCGCGGACGACAATCAACGCGCCGCGGGTGGCATTGTCCGCTTCGATCAGCGTACCGGGCTGGATGGTCAGCGTCGCGGCCTGCCCCACCAGCACGTTGCCCTGCAACTCATACACGGTGTCCCGCGTGAGCGTGCGACTGGTCGCGATCAGGCTGGGCAGGACCACACGGAATGGGCGCGGCTGACGGCCGGGAACCGGTTGCCCGGGGACCGCCTGATCGTTGCCGACCGCCTCGTTCGCAATGGCGACCGCGTCGAGGACGGTGATCGTGTAGCTGCCATCGGGGTTGAGCCCCGGGGGAAGCAGGTCGGTCGCCTCACCCAGCCCCGGAAGGTTGGCGGGGGCGACATCGCCGGCGATGACGTAATCCCTGTTCGCCTCAGTCAGCAGCTGACGGTTGCCGACGGCGAGATTGGCGACGGTGGAGGCATCGATCACGTCGATGAGGCCGTTGAGTGACGCGTCACCGAAGACGGTCCCTGCCCCGGGGACGTTGGGACGCACCCGCTCCTGCCAGCCGAAATACTGCCACCAGTCCCGCAGTGAGTGGCGGCCAATGATGCCCGCGAGCGGGGCCGTCGCGCTCTCGGTGAGCGGCAGGTTTCTCGATGCGTGGATGGCCCGGACATCGGGGGTGGCCGCTTCCTCCAGTTGATACCGCAGTCCTGCCTCCCATGACGGCGAGAGAACCACGAAGCGCAGGTCGGCGGTCTCCCGGGGAAGGCCCTCGAGCCGGAGGCTCACGACCCGCAGCTCCCCCTGCTCCGCGGCGTCGGAATTGACCAGCACCAGCACCGCACCCGCGAGCGGCTGACCGACATACCGTAACCGCCGGGGGTCAAAGCGCAGCCGTCCCTGCAGCCCCGCGAGCACGTCTGCGCCGGCGGACTCGGCGATCACCCGCAAACTCACGGTGTCCCCGAGGGTCGCAGCCAGCGAGGAGGCGGCGAGGCCGGTAGCGAGCTGGCTCGTCGGCAACGGCCGGGGACTGGAGGGGAGATCGTTGCTGGCGCAGCCGGCCAGCACGCCGGTGGCGAGCAGGATGGCGGCCGCGAGCCGGAGGCCCGGGGAACACTCAGTGAAAGAGGTCATTGTCCTCCAGCCGGGTGAAGTTGCCAGCCGTATCGAAGAGGTACGCGATCACCGAGTAGTAGTCGTAGTACGGCGGACGGCCGCCACCGAGCGGCACGGTAGGGAGCAGGAGGTCGCTGTAGCCGACGGCGTTGTACACTCCGACATCGGGCTGACCGTCGGGCGGGAACAGCACCCCATCCCGCAGGGTTGCCGCGAGGAAGACACCGGCGAACTTCGGGTCGGTCACCTGCATCGTGGTGCCGAGTTGTGCCGTAGTGATGAACTGAGCGTTAAACTGGGTGGGCATGGGTCCGGCGGCCTCGTTACCGATCGGCTCCTCGACAACCGGCGTGGTGTTCCCGTACTCATCCGCCACCCGGATGCTGGTGCACTTGCCCTGGAGGGCGGCGTCGGGCAGACCCAGCTCGATGGCCCCGAATACCGTCACCGTGTCGAGCCCGCTGGTCGGCCCCTGGGTGAGGCCGCGCCGCAGGCGGCCGCCACCCGACAGGATGCTCTTGCCATCGCAGTTGGTGACATCCCAGTAATAGCGTTCGATATCCCGGTTGGGGTCGGTCGCCCGAAGCATGAAACCGCTGGCTCCGTTGTGATAGCTGCTCTGGAAGAAGATCAGCTTCGGCCGTGCGGCCTCGTCGGAGCAACTCACCCGGAAGTCGGCGGTGGTGCCGCCGCTGTCGGCGATCGTGAACTGCAGCCGGGAGCCCCCATCGTTCGTGACGACACAGTTGCCCGAGACGTGGCCGAGATCCACGGTGTAGCTGCCGGGCGGGATCCCGTCGATCCGCAGGGTATCGTTGGCGTTGAGAATGCCGGAACGATCGGTGGATGGCCCGGAGAGACGGTAGACGTAACTCGCGTCGGGGACACTCCCGTCCGTTGCCGTCGAGACGGTGATCAGCGACTGGCAGCTGATCTGGTTGCGCACCAGCGCGGTGTTGCTGTTCTCCGGCACCAGCAGGTAGTACTCGGTTCCGCCCTG
>JANOFA010000702.1:0-4288 GCA_031413355.1 Gemmatimonadota bacterium
TTCCCCCGGATGATCTTCACGAAGCCGTCGGTCTCGTTCAGCGCCATGGCCTTCGCGAGCGCAGCGAACGGGAACTTGCCGATCGACACCTCGTGACCCTTGGCCTTGGCTTCCGCCTCGGTCAAACCCGCCGTCGCGATCTCGGGGTCGGTGAAGATCGCCCCCGGGATCGTCGCCCAATCCATCGCGGCTTTGTGGCCGGCGATCACCTCGGCGACGACGCTGCTGCCGCGGGAGCAGGTCGAGGTGGTCTGCATTCACCTCGGGGATGAGCAGTGGGACGTCCGGCACCATCCGGTGGTTCTTTGTATTCGTCACCACAAAGACGCCGGCGCGCGCAAAGGCCTGCTCCACTTGACCGGCGCTCTCGGCGTCCACCGCCGAAAACGCGATCCGCCCCGGCAGTGGCGGTGCGCAGCGCCCTAGCGTCATGGCGGCCACCTGCGGCGGGATCGGGACATTCTCGCGCCAGCGCACCAGGTCACCATAGCGCTTGCCGACGCTCTGCTCGGAGGCCGCTACGGCTACGATGTCAAACCAGGGGTGGTCGGCCAGCAGCCGGACGAACTTCTGGCCGACGGTGCCGGTGGCGCCGAGGATGCTGACGGGGATCTTGGAGGCCATGGTGCTGTCTCGTGGTACAGTGTTTGTACTGGCCGTTAGCCGTTGGCCGTTGGCGGTGTTGGGTAGGGGCGGAGCTCCAGCTCCGCCCGAGCCAGTCAATTGTTGCTGTCCTTCTGCCAACCGCGGAGACCGAAGGATTCCTTCAGGGCGGAGCAGGAGCTCCGCCCCTACCCACCTACTCCCTCCCAATCAGCTCCCGCGCCAGCTTCACGTACAATCGTACACCTTCGAGCAGCTCCGCCTTCGCGATCCGTTCCCTGCTGGTATGCGCGACGCGAATCGTGCCGGGCCCCAGCTGGTAGCCCTCGCCCCAGCCGGTGAGGATCGACAGGTCGCTGGCATAGCTGACCACCGTCGTGGCCCATCCCGCCGGCGGTGGCGATGGGTTCTTGTAGCATGGCAGCTCGGTCGGGAACGATACCGTCACCCCAGTGCCGGCAGCGGCGGTGACCGCGGCACGCAGCGCCCCGGTGGGCTCGACGGTGCGGAACAGCAGTTCGGCGCGCGCTGACGGGGCAAAGACGTTTGGCGCGACACCCCCCTGCACGATCCCGATGTTCAGCGTCCCCGCTCCGAGCATCGGGTCGGTTGCCAGCGGGAGGCGCCGGATCCGTTCGAGCGCATCGAGCAGCGGGGTAATGGCCGAGTGCCCCTCCTCGGCATAGGCCGAATGGGCGGCTCGCCCGGTGGCCTCGATCACCACCTTCAGGGTGCCCTTCTGTCCCAGGCTGAGCTTGTTCTCGGTGGGCTCGCCGTTGATCAGGAAGCGGCCCTTGGGGCTCAGCGATGTGGCGGCGGCGGCGCCATCGGAGCCGTTCTCCTCGCCCACGACGAACAGCAACCCCGCCCGGCGCTCGCCTGCATCCGCGAGCTGCTCTGCCGCCGCCGCCATCGCGGCGGCCAGGCCTTTCGCGTCACAGCTGCCCCGGCCATGGATGTCGCTGTCATCCTCCCGGAGCGGCAGGTAGGGCGGCACGCAGTCGAGGTGGGTGGAAAAGACCACGACCGGCGGTTCGCGCCAGGCATACAGGTTGTCCCGGCCCGGACTCACCGGCTGGCGGGTGACCCTATAGCCCAGCCGCCCGAGGAGACCCGCGAGCAGGTCCACCGCCGGGCCTTCGTGGCCAGTCGGCGTCTCGAGTGCAACCAGCGCGCGGGTGAGGTCGATCGGGTCGATCATCGTGGAACTCTCGGTGACAAGACCGGCGCAATGCCGACCCATGAAAAAACCCCGCCGGATAGTGCGGCGGGGTGTCTCAGTCAGCTCGGGAACAGGTGAGCGTCAGACTGGCCGACACGGGCCGCGCGTGGGCTGCTTCGTGATGCACGGCTTCAGGCCCATGGTGGGCGCGGCGAGGAACGACATGGCTGGGAAGTTAGAAAGGCGGCGCAGCGGGGACAAGAGGCACTGGGGTTCGATCCCTGCCTGGGGGACGCTTGACGGCTGTGGGCGCAAGGTGGGAGGATTCAGGTGGCAGGTGGCGGTCAGCATTCAGCAGTCAGCAGTCTTTCGCGAGCTGAGTGCAGATTGAGCGACGCTGAATGCTGATCGCTGAATGCTGAACGCTCAACGCTGAATGCTGAACACCCAAAGCTCATCTCACCCCCCGGCTCCCCATGCTCCGTCTTCCCCTCGCCCTCCTGCTCCTCTCCACCCCGCTGCTCGCGCAGGCAGGAGTCTACGAAAGCACCGGCAACGGAGAGCTCGTCACCGGTGACGGGATCGCCACACAGGAGATCGACCGGGTGCGCCTCACGCTGGAGGCGGGCAACATTCTCGCCGTCGAGGTGGCGCACGGCCGGCAGGCCTGGAGCTTTGCGGGGACCTGGTCGGGAAATCCGGCAGACGGTCAGATCAACTTCCGGATCAACGCTGCCTTCGGCCGCTCGGCCCGCGGCAGCGGTCGCGCCGACCTCCGGGGTACCTCGGCGATCGACCGGGTGAGCTTCGAAGGGTCGAATCGGGACGGGGATTTTACATTCGCCTTCGGCGCGAGGGGCGGCGATGGCCGTGGTGTCACCACGAGCATCGACCTGAGTCTGGGTCAATTCACCACGACCCGCGGTGGCGAAGGAACCATGACGCTGGGAGACGAAAGCGAGCGGCTCAATCAGGCGCGCCTGAAGGTGCTGCGCAATGGAACGGCGCAGCTTCGGGTGTGGGGCAGGAGTCGTCATACCCTCACCGGGCGCTGGACCGGTTCGCTCTCGAGCCCCAGCCTCACCGTCGACTTTGAAGGCTACGGCAACGATGACGCCGGGGTCACAGGCTCGATCACGACCTCGCGCAAGAACGGGTGGGACAAGATCAATCTGGCTGGCACGGTGCGGGGCGATCCCTTCGCGCTCACCTTCGATGCCTCCGGGCTGCCCCTCGAGGGCACCGACGAGGATGCCACCGATGACGCGAGCTTCGGGAAGGCGCTGGAGAAGCTGGCGGTGACCATGGTCGGTGAAGGCGACATCCGCGTCAACGGCCGGGCGACCGGTACGCTGGTCGCCGCGCGGGCGGAGCTCCGCCGGGATGGCCGAGCCGTCCTGTCAATTCAGGGTTCCGAGGAGCGCATCTCGCTCGGTGGGACCTGGACCCAGCGCGGTCTCAGCGCGACGATCGATCTGAAGATCACCGAAGGATTCGGCAAGAGCGGAACGGGCGGGACGGGAACGCTGCTGCTGCGGGATGGCAAGAGCTTTACTCAGGCGGATCTCACCGGACGGAGTGCCGCCGGTACCTGGGTGATCGGTTTCCGGGGGCGGAAGCCCGGCAAACTGCCGTCGGATACCGCCGGGCAGTTGAATGCGCTGTCGGATTCGGCGAAGGGCACCGGCACACTGGCGGCGCCCGGGCAGCCGACCCAGGTGGTGACCGGAGTCCGGGTGGAGCTGGCGGCCGATTTCTCGGCGACGATCGACGTCGCGGCACCAACGCCGGCGCGGTTCACCGGGCGCTGGACTCGGACCGCCCAGCCCGGCCGGGTGGCGCTCACCGTCACTGGCGGCAGCATCAAGGGGGCGCGGGGCCGCGGGACAGTCGATCTCACCGCCGATCGTCGTGTGGCGGTCGTGACCATCGAGGCGAGCGCGGCGCACCTGCCGGTGAAGCTGACGTTTCGTGCGGGCGCGCCCCGCTAGGCCTCGCGCGCCTCGAGATCGCGCACCGCCTGCTGGCCTTCCTTCACGTCCACGAAGTGCAGCAGGGTTCCTCCCACCAGGAAGAACCCGATGACCGAGAGCAGGGCATTCCGGCTTGAACCGGAGATGGCCAGCGTCGCCGCGAAGATCAGCGGTCCGAAGATCCCCGCGAACTTCTCCACCACCGCGAAAAAGCCGAAGAACTCCGCCGATTGCCGCTTCGGGATCATGCTCGCGAAGAGCGAGCGCGACAGCGCCTGAGTACCGCCCTGGACCATGCCGACCAGGACGGCGAGGATCAGGAAATGGGTTGCCGTGGTCATGTAGTAGCCAGCACGCTGATCCCGCCGTAGGCCACCAGACCGATGAAGATGGCGGGCTTGGCTCCGATCCGCCCCGCCAGACTCCCGAACAGAAACGCGAAGGGAATGCCGACGAACTGCACCAGCAGGATCGAGGCGATCAGCGCGCCTTGCGGAATGCCGATCTCGGTCCCGTAGACCGCCGCCATCCGGATGATGGTGCCGATCCC
>JANOFA010000703.1:0-1182 GCA_031413355.1 Gemmatimonadota bacterium
GAAAGTGGAAGGCAGGAGCGCCGGGCGTCGTTTGATTTTCACTTGGCGATCACGACGCCTTGGCCTGGGAAAAAGATGCGCTCGGCACCTTCGATGACCACTTGCGTGCCAGGGGTCAGCGGCGGACCGCCGCGGCGGGACACGGCGATCGCGTAGCGGTCGCCGGTGTTGAGGCCGGAGGAGAGCCCCGCGTCTGGCTCCGGGGCCAAGAGATCCTTCGCTGCGCTCAGGATGACAGCAAGTACATTATGCTCCGCCTACCGCCTACCGCCCACTCCCCCTCGATGCCCAACTCCCCGCCCCTCCTCAGCCCCAAGTTCGACGAAGCGCTGATCTACGCCAGCGTGCTGCACGCCCGGCAGCAGCGCAAGGGCGGGGGGATTCCCTACATGGCCCACCTCCTTGGCGTCGCCGCGATCGTGCTCGAGGATGGTGGCAGCGAACCGGAGGCCATCGCCGCCCTGCTGCATGACGCGGTGGAGGATCACCCCCACGGCGGTGTCACCGAGCGGGAGATTCTCGAGCGCTTCGGGCCCCAGGTGCATCGCATTGTCCTGGCCTGCACCGATTCCGACCCCAGCCTGGCCAAGGGGGAGCTCAAGGAACCGTGGAAAGAGCGCAAGCTGAAGTACATCGCCCACTTGAGGCACCAGACCGAGGCCGATGTCCTCCGGGTCGCCCTCGCCGACAAGCTCTACAACGCCCGCTCCATCATCAACGACATGCGGCTGGTGGGCGACGAAGTATTCCAGCGCTTCAGCGTCCCCAGGGACCAGACCATCTGGTATTACCGGGAGGTCACCGAAGCCCTCCGCGCCGCCAGCAGCGACCGCTCTCGCCTCGTCCGTGAACTCCGCGCTCTCGTCGCCGCCATGGAACGGGGCGTGGAGCGGATATAGCAACCATTGGCCGTTAGCCGTTGGCTTTCAAGCACAAGCGGCAAGCGGGTCAGGACCCCGCTGTCATCCTGAGGGACCCCGAGCGCAGCGAGGGAGGACCGAAGGATCTCTTGAGGCCGGAGGAGAGCCCCGCGTCTGGCTCCGGGGCAAAGAGATCCTTCGCTGCGCTCAGGATGACAGCCAATATCTTCCGCCCGTCTGCCCGTCTGCCCGTCTGCCCGTCTGCCCGTCTGCCCGTCCGCCCACCGCCCACCGCCTACCGCCCACC
Source organism: Gemmatimonadota bacterium (assembly GCA_031413355.1). GTDB lineage: Bacteria > Gemmatimonadota > Gemmatimonadetes > Gemmatimonadales > GWC2-71-9 > JADJOM01. Next base: position 1,168 of record JANOFA010000703.1, read on the forward strand.
GCCTGCTCCCCCGCG
>JANOFA010000704.1:0-1361 GCA_031413355.1 Gemmatimonadota bacterium
GATTCCGGGCCGGAGGGGATAGGGTATCTTTGGGGGTGACTTTAGCCCCTCTCTACCTCGACCACGCCGCCACGACCCCGGTCCGTCCGGAGGTACTGGTGGCCATGCTCCCGCTCCTGGGCGGGGAGCTGTTCGGGAACCCCTCCAGTGGCCACCAGTTCGGCCGGGCCGCCCATGCCGCGCTGGAAGGGGCGCGCCGGGAGGTGGCGACGGCTCTCGGAGTCGTTCCCGCCAGTGTGCTGTTCACCTCCGGCGGCACGGAAGCCAACAACCTCGCCATTCTCGGTAGCGCCCTCGCCGCACGGGATCGCGGGGAACGCATGCTGGTCGCCGTCGCCGCAACCGAGCACAAGGCCGTCCTGGCCGCAGCACATGAGGTCGCCCATCTGGGCGGTGCCGAGCAGCTCATCCCGGTGACCGGTGATGGCCTGGTCGACATGGGGGCGCTGGATCGCAGTCTGGGTGAGCGTCCCGCGGTGCTCTCCGTGATGTGGGTGAACAACGAGACCGGCGTCATCCAGCCGATCGCCGAGATCGCCCGCCGCGCCGAGGCCGCTGGCGTTCCCTTTCATACCGACCTGGTGCAGGCGTTCGGCAAGGTGCCGCTCACGCTGCGCGATCAGCCTGCCATTGGCCTTGCGACGCTCTCGGGGCACAAGATTGGCGCCCCCAAGGGGATCGGGGCGCTCATCGTGCGGGATCAGTCGCGACTCGCCCCGCTGGTCCATGGCGGGGGTCAGCAGCGTGGGCTCCGACCCGGCACCGAAAACATCGTCGGCGCCGTTGGCCTGGGCCGGGCAGCCATGCTCGCCGCCGCGCATGCTACCACGGAAGCGCATCGACTTGGCGGCTTGCTGGCTGACCTCCGGGCACGCCTCAGCGCCAGCATTCCCGACCTGATCGTCGTCGGTGGAGATTCGCCGCGTTCGCCCCATGTGCTGAACGTCCTCGTTCCCGGGTCGGAGACGGAAACGCTACTCATGCACCTGGACCTCGCCGGCATCGCCGCCTCGGGCGGCTCGGCGTGCGCCACCGGGGCCATCGAACCATCGCATGTGCTCCTTGCGATGGGCATTCCTCCCGATCGCGCCCGCTGCGCCATCCGCCTCAGCCTCGGCCGCGAGACCACCGCCGCCGACATCGTTCGCGCCGCCACTGCCATCGCTGCGATCGTCACCCGGCTGCGCCACCCTGCGGGGCGCAGCATGCCTGAGTTGCCAGGGCGCCGGGTGCTGGTGGCCATGAGTGGCGGGGTGGACAGCTCCGTGGCGGCAGCGGTGCTGGTGGATCAGGGCTTCGATGTCATCGGTGCGACGATGAAGCTCTTCTGCTACGGCGACAGCGTGCCCGATCGTCCCTGC
>JANOFA010000705.1:0-1367 GCA_031413355.1 Gemmatimonadota bacterium
CCAGCAGTGTTCGCGAGCGCGCCTTGACCGCGTCGATCAGCGGGATCAGGTCGCGCCCCGCCTCGGTCACACCCATCTCCCGCAGGTGCAGGCGGACCGGCTCGAGCAGTTCCTCTGCCGGGCGGGCGGAGAGGTACTGCCCGTTCATCCACTCCAGCTTGGCGACGTCGAACACCGCCGCCTTCTTCTGGATTCCCTCCAGCGAGAAGAGCTCGATCATCTCCGCCTCGGGGAGAATCTCCCGGTCGCCACCCGGCGACCAGCCGAGCAGGGCGAGGAAGTTGCGCATGGCGAGGGGGAGAATGCCCTGGTGCTGATAGTCGCCCACCGCCGTCGCGCCGTGCCGCTTGGACAGTTTCTTCCCATCGGGCCCGAGGATCATCGGCACGTGCGCGAAGATCGGCGCCGGCTTCTCCAGTGAGCGGTACAGCGCAATCTGCTTTGGTGTGTTGGAGATGTGATCGTCGCCCCGAATCACGTGGGTGATGGCCATCTCGATATCATCCGAGACCACAGCGAGGTTGTAGATCGGGGTGCCATCGCTGCGGAGGATGATGAAGTCGTCGAGGTCATGACCCTGGAAGCTGATCCGGCCGTGCACCGCGTCCTCCCAGGCGATCTCGCCATCCGCCATGCGGAGCCGGATGCTCGACGGATCGCCCTGCTGGACCCGCGCGGCCACCTCGGCGGGTGTGAGTCGGCCGCAGCGCCCGTCATAGCGGAAGCTGGAGCCGGCCTTGATCGCCGCTTGCCGTGCGATTTCAAGTTCTTCCCGGGTGCAAAAGCAGCGATACGCCTTGTCCCGGGCCAGCAGTCCCTCGGCGTCGGCCTTGTGGCGACTGCCGTATTGCGCCTGGAAAAACGGCCCCTCGTCGAAGGTGATACCAAGCCACCGGAGGCCATCGAGGATGACCTGGGTATGCGCCTCGGTACTCCGCTCCTGATCGGTGTCCTCGATCCGCAGGATGAAGGTGCCGCCGGTCTTCTTGGCGTAGAGCCAGTTGAGCAATGCGGTACGCGCACCGCCCACGTGGAGGTAGCCGGTCGGCGAGGGAGCGAAACGGACGCGGGGAGGCATAGGCGATGCGACGGGTGGCGGGTGGCAGAAAGGAGGTCGCAGGTGGCAGCTAGCAGCTAGCAGGTGGCGCTGGTTCCGAAAATAAGCGAGGGGACCGAGTGAGGCCGGTCCCCTGCCACCTGCCACCTGCACGCTGCCACCTCAAACGGAGCGGGAGGGATTCGAACCCTCGATAGAGCTTTTCAACCCTATGCCGGTTTAGCAAACCGGTGCCTTGAGCCACTCGGCCACCGCTCCAGCGAGCCCCATTCTAGCCCTCCCCGTGGGCCGCGACAAGTCTCAGGGGAGC
>JANOFA010000706.1:0-1227 GCA_031413355.1 Gemmatimonadota bacterium
CACCCAGGCCAGTGACGCGCTGCTGGCGCTCGGCCGCCTCACCGTGGTCGACACCACCAACACCATCGCCGTGACGCTGGGGCAGAACGCGCGGATGCTCTCGTCGATGGTGCAGCACACCAGGGTGGGCACCCCGCTCGCCGGTTCGCAGCTCCGGCGGGAGTGGACCCGGATCCGCGGCAGCCTGTTCGCGGACGCCTACTGGTTCCGCCAGAGTTCGGCCGATCCGATCGAGTCGGCCGAAGCCGGCCCGCCGCCGCCCTCGACGCTGCGCCCGGTCACCGCCGAGACGCGGCGCAACCTCGAGACCGCGCTCTACTCGCTGCACCTGCTGATCGATGATGCCCGGGAGGACCTGCCCAACGCCTACGACAGCGAGGCCCATCAGTTGTACATCATCGACACCGAGCGGGAGCTCGCGATCGACAGCGTCCGCATCGGCCCGCCGGCGCCGATGTACGACGTCGATGTCTACTACAAGTCGGCGCAGGGGTACGCCTACGAGGCGATGGAAGCGGTGCGGAACCAGGTGAGGCTTGGTCGGGCGGCGACGGCGGAGCGGGAGCGCCTCATCGCCAGAGCGGAGGAGCAGCTGGCGCAGGCGAAGGAGGCGATGGGGAAGATGCTGAAGTGAATACCCGTGGCCGCCGCCGTCAGATCGCCCGGAACAGCTCCGCGAGCTCGAGCGTAAACGGCGCGGCGGCACCAGCCGGCTGCCACAACAGCCGGTCGCGTTCGATGACCGGGAAGTCATCCTCTGGTCGCCATACTTCCGCAAACTGCGCGTCGGGATCAACCACCCAGTAGAGCGGCACACCGCGCTCCTGGTACAGCCGCCGTTTGGTGAACCGGTCGCTGCGAAGCGATGAGGGCGAGAGAACTTCGGCGGCGAGCAGCACGGTGCGTAGCGTGAGCCAATCGAGTTGCCGCGCCTCTTCCAGCGGGACCACGAACAGATCGGGTGACACCAGCACGTCTTTCAGGCCCCAGGACAGGTCCGATCGCGATCCGATGGCGAGGCCGACCGGGTACTGATCCAGATATGCCTGGACCCGAACGAGCAGTCGCTTGGCGACCTCCTCATGCCAAAGGCGCGGGGAGGGGCTCACCAGCAGCTCCCCGTGAACCACTTCGTAGATATTGCCGTCGTCCGGGAGGGCCCGGACCATATCGGCGGTGTAATAGAGCGGCGCGGCCATGCCCATAAGGTGTCTCGCTCGGCGGGGA
>JANOFA010000707.1:0-1261 GCA_031413355.1 Gemmatimonadota bacterium
CGCGGAACTTCGGGTCGGTGATCACCCCCGGCAGGTCAACACCGATCCGGCCGCCACGGTCCGCGGTGCGGAAGAACCTGATGCCCGCCGGGTAGGCTTCCCTGGTGAGGCCGCCAGCCCGGGTGATCAGGTCGAGCAGCCGGTCGGTGCGGGTCTTGAGGGCGTAGCGTCCCGGGTAGCGCACCTGACCGGTGATATCGACGGTGCGCTGCAGCTCCCATTCCGGCTGCCGCAGGATCAGGACATTGTCGTAGGGCCGCAGCAGGACCTCCGGGGCACCGGAGGGGCTCGACGGCAAGCCGGGTGGGCCGAGGTAGCGGCCATCGGGGCCGCGATCAAAGAGATAGGTGGAATCGAGTGGTACCCGCAGCGCGACCGCCACCTGACCGGTGACCCGGACGCTGTCGTCCGGGAGCCGGGCAATCTCCGCCTCCGTCAGCAGCGCGTCCTCCGTGAGCCCCTCCACCTCCAGCAACGCATCGCGCAGGGTGAGTCCCTCACGAAATGGGACGCGACCGGGTTTCCGCACCGCCCCATTGAGCGCCACGTACCTGAGCGGCCGAAAGGTGGAGCGGGAGAAGACGGTGATCTCGTCGTCTTCCCTCAGGGGTAGGTCCTGCGTCACGTCACCGGTGGAATCCAGAAACCGGGCCCGCAACTGGAGCCGGGTCGAGTCACTCTGCAGCCGGGTGATCATGATCTGGTCCAGATAGACGTCGGGCTTGGGTCCGCCGGCCAGCAGAATGGCCTGGGCCAGCGTCATGCCGTTGGTGTAGCCCACCGGACCGGGGGTCCAGACACTACCGGTGACAGTGATCACGCTGCGGCGTCGCTCCGCGACGGGAAAGACGGTGACCGAATCCCCGGGGGCCATCGGAAACGCCGGGCCGAATCCGTCGGCGAACTGATCGGAGGGGAGGTCGATCACGACCCGATCGCGACCGCGAGTCCCGCGCTCCAGCGGCGGGTGGATGCGGTCGATTTGGACCCGCCGACGCAGCGCCGTCGCCTCGAAGCCGCCGGCCGAGCGGAGCAGGTCCTGCAGTGTCTCACCCGGCTTGAGTTCGTAGATCGCGGGGCGCACGACTTCGCCCGCCACCTTGACCTGCGTGCCGCGCACCGGGACAAATACGACGTCGCCACCCAGCAACAGCGGCAGTCCGTTCACCAGCGTACCGGGCAGCGTGAAGGTGGTCGTGGTGCTGGGGAAAGTGGCGTTGTAGACGATGTCGGCGCTGGTGCCGGCGAGGTTCAGGCGCCC
>JANOFA010000708.1:0-2835 GCA_031413355.1 Gemmatimonadota bacterium
GCGATGAAGAACAGGATCAGGCCGACCTTGAGCAGAACCATCATGTTGTTGGCGTCGGCCGACTCCTTGATACCGATAACCAGCACCACGGTCACGAGCGCCACCGCGAGGAACGCCGGCAAGTTGACGATCAGCGGTACCCCTAGCAGATGCGGTGCGGTGACCAGCGCAGAGGCCAGATACTGGGTCCCGGCTTCGGTGGCGCCGCCAGCAATGGCCGCCGCCGCGTCGCTGGCAGAACGGAAGTCGGTGGCCAGCCATGAGGGGAGATGCAATCCGAAGTACTTCATCAATTCCCGAAAGTGGCCCGACCAGCCAATCGCGACGCCGATATTGCCGACCGCATACTCCACGATCAGATCCCACCCGATGATCCAGGCGATGAACTCGCCCAGCGAGGAGTAGGCGTAGGTATACGCCGATCCCGCAATCGGCACCATCGCGGCGAACTCGGCGTAACACAGCGCCGCGAATCCGCAGGCGACAGCAGTCAGGATGAACGAGAGGATGATCCCGGGCCCGGCGCCGAGCCGGAAGGCGTCACCCACGATGGCCGTGCCGGTGGTGGCGAAGATCCCGGCACCGATGGTTGCGCCAACGCCCAGAGCCGTCAGGTGCCACTTGGTGAGCGAGCGCTTGAGGCCGCCGCGCTCGGCGATGTCGGATTCGCAGTCGGCGACCGACTTACGAACGAAAAGTCCGCTCATGGATGATGGGGTAGGAGGGAAGCTACGGGTTGATGGTATACACGAATGAACTCTCGATCGGCGTACCATCCGCGGAGAGCGCGGGGCGGAATCGGTAGTTCTTGAAAGTTTCCCTCAGACGATCGCCAAACTTGCCGCTGACATTCGGCTCGAATCGCACGTCGTTCACCTTCCCGTCCGCCCCAACGGCCATCACGATCCTGATCTGCCGGCCGCGCCACTCCTTCGGCGTCTCGGCGAGCGAGGACCACATCTCCGCCCGCGGCCGAGGACCCCGCGCCAGTCCGCCCTCCCCTCCTCCGGTACCGGGCCCGCTGCCCGGCCCCGTTCCCGGGCCATTGCCGCCGCCTGCACCGCCACCAGTCCCACCGCCGGTACCGGGGCCAGCGCCCGTCGAGGAGTCGGCTGTACCAGTGACTGACCCGGCCACAGCGGTCTCAGGCGTAACGACTGCTGTCGGAGGAAACTCGATCGGTGGCGGTGCGGGTGTGGCTACGACTGGCGCCGGAACGACTGGCGCCACTGGCGCTGAGGCTGGAGGGCTGGCGCTCGGCGCGGGGAGGGAAATATACGCCACGCGGTCCCCTCCGCCACCGCCCCCACCTCCGCCGTGATCCGTGATCCTGCCCATCTCCAGCAGCGCCGTGATCTCCCGATGGATCGGGCGGACCAGCAGGGCGAAAAGTGCCAGATGCAGCACGATGGCGAGCACGAGACCCACCCGCTGGGAGGGGCGGGTCCTGGCGCCGAGGACGAAGGCGTACCGGGGCTGGGAGATCGGATCAGGCATCCAGTGCATCGGTCAGGAGACGTGCGGTCCCGTCGCATGCCGCACCGGGTACGCCGGGCGCACCGGAAAATAGCCCGGGGGATCATCGCCATGATGACCCCCCGGCAACCCAACAGGTCCGACGCTGAAGCCGCCCGCCTACTGGGCGGCCGCGGGTGCCGCCCCGGCTGGGGGCGCCGGAGTGAATCCGATGACCTGGACCCCTGCGCCGCGAGCGACGTCCATCGCCTCGATGATGTCCTGATAGATCCGGTTGGGATCCGATTTCACGAACATGAGCTTGGCCGGCCGGGTGTCGAAGATTGCGTGGATCTGGGTGTCGAGCTGGTCCTTTGGTACCGGCTGGGTGTTGATGGCATAACCACCATCAGCCAGCAGTTCCAGCACGATCTGGTTCGATGCGGCCGTCGATTTCGTGGCCGTCTCCTGCGGAGGCACCTGAATGTCCAGGGCCATGCGGGAGAGCGGCTGGGACACCATGAAGATGATGAGCATCACGAGCATGATGTCGATCATCGGGATGACATTCGGTTCCGCGCTGACTTCTCCAGGCTCTGAAGAGGTTCCGCCGGCCATGATCAGTTCTCCTTCGGCAGGTCTTGAAACAGACCTGCCGACTTCGGCTCGGAAATGGCCGCCATGACGCGAACACCGGAACGGCGTGCCATTTCGACCGCGTCCTGGATGCGGCCGAACTTGAGCTGGTTGTCCGCCTTGAAATAGAGAATCTTGTCTTCCGTCCTGGCGGCATACATCGCCTTGAGCTGATCTTCCAGCACGACCGGGTCGACCGGGCCCTTGCCGTCGAGGAAGTAGCTTCCGCCTGCGTCGATGCCGAGGATGATCTCGCCCTCCCCTTCCGGGCGGGAATCGAGGTTCTTGCCCTTGGGCATCGTCGCCTTGAAGCCGGCCGCGATCAGTGGCGTGACGATCATGAAGATGATCAGCAGCACCAGCATGATATCGATCATCGGAATGACGTTCGGCTCCGCCTTGACGCTGGTCCGGCCAGCACTGCCACTACGGTGCGACATGCCCATGACCGGTGACTGCCTTCTGCGCCTGGAATTCCTTGGTGAAGATTGACCGGCCGAACTCGCTGCCGACACTCTTGATGAGGTAGTCGATCAGTTCCTTCGACGAGTAGGTCATCTCGACGGTGAGGTTTTCGATCTTGGTCGTGAAGTAGTTATAGAACCAGACCGCCGGGATGGCCACGAACAGGCCGAACGCCGTCGTGATGAGCGCCTCGGCGATACCGGCCGAAATGCCCGCCAGGCCGCCGGAGGCGCCCGCGGCCGCCATGCCGGTGAATGCCGTCACGATACCCATCGTGGT
>JANOFA010000709.1:0-1363 GCA_031413355.1 Gemmatimonadota bacterium
CCTGCCAGGCGTCGCGCACCTGATTGTAGTGGGTCGCAGGATTGTACACGGCGACCTGCAGCTTCAGCTCCGCGGCGCTCAACTTGCCTACCGCCGCCAGTAGCGAATAGGTCGCCGACGGGCACGTCGAAGTCGTTGGTCTCGTAGCCCAGATAGGGCCGGTCCTTCCGCACGTCGTAATCCACCCCGCTCGCCCGGAGCATGGGCCCGGAGAGCGAGTAGTTGATGGCATCTTCCGCGCTCAGCGGACCGACGCCCTGGGTCCGGCCGCACCAGATGGCGTTGCGGGTGAACATGGTATCGACTTCCTGAAGCACCTTGGGAAAGGTGCGACAGAAGTCACGCAGCCCCGCCTCGAACCCGTCGGGGATGTCGGCCATCAGGCCGCCGATACGCGTCATGCTGGTGGTGAGGCGCGCCCCGGTCCACGCTTCCTGCAAGTTGTAGATCCGCTCCCGCTGGTAGAACGACCAGAGGAACGGGGTGAAGGCGCCGAGATCGATGCCGGTGGTGCCGAGCCAGACGATGTGGGAGATGATCCGGCTCATCTCGCAGGCGATCACCCGGAGCACGGCGCAGCGCTCGGTGATCGTGATGCCCATCAGCTTCTCCGCCGCCAGCGCGAGGCCGACATTGTTCGCCATCGGCGACAGGTAGTCGGTCCTGTCGGTCAGCGGGATGATCTGGTTGTAGTGCCGATACTCACCCAGCTTCTCGAAGCCGGAGTGGAGGTAACCGATATGCGGCACGACACGGATGACGGTCTCGCCGTCGAGCTCGACAACCAGCCGGAGCACGCCGTGGGTGGCGGGGTGCTGCGGTCCGATGTTGACCAGCATGTGCTCGCCGCCGAGATCGTCCTGTGGCGCATGATACGCGGGGAGCTGGACGCCGAGCGGCGCGGTGATGACGTTGCCCAGGGGGTCCAGGGTCGCGGTGCCGAGCGAGACTTCCAGGGTGCGGGTGCTCACTTTACCCTCCCGCGTTCGCCATGCGCGAGGCGGTCCTTCATGTCGGCGGGGAGCTCATCGTAGGCGGCGGCGATGGAGAGCTCTTCCAGTGAGTAATGCGCTTCCGGATTGGCGGCCAGCGCCTGGCGAGTCTGCTCGGCGCGGCTGAAGTGGCCCCGGAGCGGGAAGTCCTTCCGCAGCGGAAAGCCCTCGGCGTAGGTCTCCCACATCAGGATCCGGCGCAGGTCGGGGTGGCCGGTGAAGCTGATGCCGAACATGTCGAACACCTCCCGCTCCAGCCAGTCGGCGCCCTTCCAGAGGTCGAATACCGAATCGACGACCAGCGGGGCGGTCTTGTCGAGCTCGACCTTGATTCCGCAGGTCGGCCTTCCGCGCCAGAGAGCGGAGTTGCC
>JANOFA010000710.1:0-2434 GCA_031413355.1 Gemmatimonadota bacterium
GGAAGAGAATCGCGTAGGTCCACGTTCCATACTGGGCGATAATCTCGCTCAGGTGACGGTCGAGATGGAGAAACAGATCGACGAAGTCCTTCAGCAGCTCCAAGTGATCCTCCCGTCAGGGTGCGGGCTCGATGGTGAATCCAAACTGCCCAAGCAGGGGCACGAAGCGCACCTCAGTCACGCTCTGGCGCAGGAGCGGTGCACCTTCGGCCGGTCGGGTGAAAATGGTCAGCACCTGCTGGTCACGCTCCCCCAGCGGGATGATGAGGTGCCCGCCGACCGCCAGCTGCTCCGCCAGCGGAGCCGGGACCTCAGGAGAGGCGGCCGCCACGATGATCGCGTCATACGGTGCGTAGGGCCGCCAGCCGAGGGTCCCGTCCCCGATCATGACGGAGACGTTCCGGGCACCGGCCAGCTCGAGCGCCCGCCTGGCACCCTGGGCCAGTGCGGGAAGTCGCTCGACGCTGAAAACCTGCGCTGCGAGCTGGCTCAGCAGTGCCGTCTGATAGCCCGACCCGGTACCGATTTCAAGGACCCGCTCCTTCCCGGTCAGGGCGGCCAGTTCCAGCGAGCGGGCCTGGACCCACGGTTGCGAAATGGTCTGCCCGCCCCCGATGGGGAGCGCCGAGTCCTCATACGCCCTGTGTCGCAGGCTTTCCGGCACAAAGAGGTGCCGGGGAACGAGGGAAATCGCCCGCAGCACGGCCAGGTCGCGAATCCCCTTGGACTGGAGGGTGGCCACCAGCTGGCTGCGATAGCCGCCGTAACTGTCCCCGCCGTTCACCCCTCGAGCGACCATCCGCGGACCGTCTCCATGAGGGCGTAGTTCGTCAGGTCCATATGCAGCGGCGTGATCGAGATGTAGCCGTTGGCGACCGCGTGGTGGTCGGTCTCTGCGCCACCAGTCCAGTGCATGGAGCCACCTCCGATCCAGAACATCTCCCTCCCCCACGGGTCCTTCATCCGGGACAGCGACTCGCTGAAATACCGGCTGCCAAGCGAGGTGACCAGGGTCCCCTGCACTGCCGGCGCCCCACAGGCCGGCAGATTGATATTGAGCAGCGTTTCCGCTGGAAAATTCTCGATGCTCGTGATCCGCTCGACCAGCGCCACCAGCACATCCCGATAACTGCCAAGAGTCTCCACGTCGCTTGCGGGGCCCGCGAAGGACAGCGCGATGCTCGGAACCCCAAGGGCCACACCCTCCATTGCCGCGGCGACGGTGCCGGAATACAGCACGTCCTCGCCCATGTTCGGGCCGTGGTTGATGCCGGAGAAGACGAAGTCCGGTCGTTCCGGCATGAGGGCGCCGAGCGCCAGAAGGACGCAGTCGGTCGGAGTGCCGTCGACCTGATACGAACCGTCCGGCCGGCGCGTGGGCCGGATCGGCCGGTGCATCGTCAGGCTGTGCGAGGTCCCGCTCTGCTCCCGGTCGGGTGCCACGACGGTTACCTGCGCCACGGTCTGGCACACCTCGGCCAGCAGGGCCAGGCCGGGGGCGAGGATCCCATCGTCGTTCGCAACCAGGATTTTCATATGTGAGGGGAACAAGATAATGCAGGCCGGAGTGAATGGCCGGGCCCTCGCCGGAGATGGAGGAACACCGCTCCTCCGCCAGCGGTCTAATCTGCCGGCGGCTCTGCTCTGGGTGGAGGAATGCGCCCGTCGAGGATGTCCACAATTTCCTCGACCGACTGGCGCAGCTCCCGCAGGGTCTCCCGCTCCGTCGCCGTTCGGGCGGCGCCGCGAAGCTCGCCGGTACGGCGATAGTGCTCGATGCGCTGGCGGGCCCCCTCGATAGTGTACTTCTCGGAGTAGAGCAGGTGCTTGACGAGCATGATCAGCTCGACTTCCCGGCTCTTGTAGACCCGATTCCCCGACCGGTTCTTGGCGGGATTCAGGAAACGAAACTGACTCTCCCAGTAACGCAGCACGTGCGGCTTCAGATCGGTGAGGGCACAGACCTCCCCGATCGAAAAGAATTCCTGCATCGGCCGCGCAAGGGTCACCGCCACTGCTCCGCTTTGAGAGTCCGCTCCATGAGCTCCGCCACCGCCTGGGGTGCAAACTTTCCGTCAAACAGGATGGCCGACACCTGGGCACAGATCGGCAGCTCCACACCGACACGCGCTGCGAGCGCCAGCGCTGCCCGGGCGGTAGTGGCCCCCTCGGCCACGCTGCGATGAGTCGCCTGATGGTCCGCCAGCGACTGCCCCTGCGCCAAGGCAACTCCGAGCGCACGGTTGCGGCTCAACGCACCTGTCGTGGTCAGGATGAGATCGCCCATGCCCGCCAGCCCCGCAAACGTCAGTGGCTCGGCGCCCATGGCCACCCCGAGCCGTGTGATCTCAGCCAGCCCGCGGGTGATGAGCGCCGCGCGGGGATTGTTGCCCAACCCGAGACCCTCGAGGATGCCCGCCGCAATGGCAATGAC
>JANOFA010000711.1:0-1101 GCA_031413355.1 Gemmatimonadota bacterium
GGCTCGCGCGCCGGCTCCTGCCCGATCTGCCGTCGCGGAGTCTCGACGCGCTCAGCGAATATTTCGCGCTCGAGAATCCAGCGCGGCACCGGGCCGCGGGCGATGCGCTGGTCACGGCGCAGCTGCTGGAGCGACTGCTCCGCCTGGCCCGCGAACGCGGTGCGCGGACCCTGTCCGATCTCGAAGCGATGCAAAGGAAGGGACGAGGGAACGGGGAACCGGGAACGGGAGCAGCGTAGGACCATGAGGCCACTGCTGACCGCAGCCAGCGCTTGAGTATCTTCGACCCGTTCCCCGTTCCCCGTTCCCCGGCCTTTATGGCACTTTCCCACGCCTTCTCCGTTGGCAACCTTCGTTGCCACCTGCTCGAAGCCGGCCGGTTGTGGCTGGACGGCGGCGCCATGTTCGGTGTCGTGCCCCGCACGATGTGGTCGCGGCAGATCACACCGGACGAGAAGCACCGGATTCCGTTGGTGATGCGCTGCCTGCTGATCGAGCATCCCGAGGGGCTGGTCCTGGTCGATACCGGAGCCGGCAACAAGGAAGATGCGAAGTTCCACGCGATCTATGGTTTGGAGAACGCAGGACGCGAGGGGGCCACCCAGCTCGAGGACGCGCTGGCAACCGCCGGCTTCCTGCCGGCAGATGTGCGCTGGGTGATCAACACCCACCTGCATTTCGATCACTGCGGCGGCAACACCCTGCGCGCTGGGCCCGACGCATCGATTCAACCGCCCGATCGCCCGATCGCCCAATCGCCTGATCGCCCAAGCGCCCAATCGCCTGTCCTGCTCGCCTTCCCCAACGCCACCTACATCGTGCAGCGCAACGAGCTGGAGTTTGCCCGCCATACCAATGAACGAACCCGCGCCAGCTACCTGCCGCACAACTACGAACCCATCGCTGCCGCCAACCGGTGGCGCGTCATCGAGGGAGATGTCGAGATCCTCCCAGGTATCTCCTCCCGGCTGACGCCGGGCCACATTCCCTGGCATCAGAGCATCGTGGTCCAGAGTCGGGGGGAGACCGCGGTCTTCCTCGGCGATGTCATGCCCACCCACTACCATCTTCCGCTGGTCTGGATCATGGGCTATGACCTCG